>NZ_VPEJ01000024.1:0-51454 GCF_013417245.1 Acinetobacter sp. YH16042 | reverse complement strand
GAAGCTGGACTTCGATAAACTTAACAACTCAACGCTTCGCGTTTCGTTCGTTTCCGTCTATCTCGTCGGTATGGGGTGCATTCTAGAGCATTTCAGAATCATTGCAACCCCCAATTCACTATATTTTTCACGTATGTATTTTTTATAAGCGTTTTTGCTAAAAAAATTGCACTTTTACCTATTTTTTAAGCATTTTTTATAAATTTTTAGCAAATAGTCGATATTTAATTAAGTAAATTTCTTATATCTAGCAAATCTTTTTCAGCGCTTTTAAATCTAATAAAAGTAGCTTTGATTATTTATTGATCATTAGTCTACTTTTCTTCCTCAAAGCACATCATTTTTTTCTGTCATCACACCTATTCAAGCTTTATAGACATTTTTTTGCGTGCATTTTTATATTTCCAAGCATTTTTTAACGTTCAAATGCTAAATGTTGCATGACTTCCAAGATGACTTGTTGCTTTCCACGGAAATCCTCGGCAGAAAATAGCAGCTTGGCACGTCGAGGGAGTTGTTCTCGTACCAATGCAAATAGTTGGTACTGTGCTGCGATATCCAAATCATGTAATTGTTGCTGCGCCTCACAAAATAATGCTCGCTTATACTGTGTGGTTTGGTGATCAAATAAATATCTCAAGATTCGATCAATCTGTTCATCATGATTATCGGTATTGTAATACGCCATGTTGTTGCTCTTTTTTGATTTTTGACCATTGTTCCATAAGGCCTGTTTTTGCAAAAATCATTTTAATTACATGCTTAGTCATTTTTGCTGATAAAAATACAGCCTATTTTATTTGAATAATCACTATTAACGATCACAGTCATAAAAAGCCACTATTTTTGGGCTTTAGACGCATAGAGCGCAGGCTGCGTTTTACGTACACTCTTTTTATTTTTTAGGTGCAGGATGCCAACACAGTTTTTTCCACGCTTATTCTTACTATTAGGCGGATTAGGATTTTTGGCTTTTGGTGTCGTACTCTCTATACATTCAAATTTAGGGACATCCCCTATTTCCTCGGTGCCCTATAGCTTTAGCTATATCTTTCCTCTCACCGTCGGCACATTAACAGTATTAATGCATATCGTCATGATCCTGCTGCAAATGCTAATCTTAAAATCACGCTTTCAGTGGATACAGTGGTTGCAATTACCCGTGGGAATTTTGTTTGGTGCATTTATTGACGGTTTAATGTGGCTGACCCAAGGCTGGAGCATAGAAAGTTACCCACTTCAACTCCTGGCTTGCTTGGCAAGTTGCCTGATTACTGCTTTAGGTGTGAGCTTAGTGGTCAAAGCCAGTCTAGTCTTCTTGGCCGCAGAAGGCCTCTATCAAGCCATTGCTGTTCGTTATCGCCTTGATTTTGGCAACTGTAAGACCTATGGCGACATTCTCTTGGTCAGTATTGCAGTTATCAGTAGTTGGCTGGTCTTACATCAAGTCATCGGAGTACGTGAAGGCACCATTATTACCGCACTTTTAGTGGGGACTTTAGTCAAGCGGATTTTACCTAAATTAAGCTTCATTCAATTTGGCTCTAAGCCCTAAAACCAAGCTCCATGAACATCTATCTGAGTAAAGACATTTTAAAGCTCGATTGAATCGGGCTTTTTTTCTGGCGCGATTAAAGTCTTTAATACAGAAATGAATGTGATTTTTGAAAGGAATAGCTCAATTTTACAAATAAAAAAGGGAAAGATCTCTCCCAAAATCTTTCCCTTAGAATTGAATCTTTAGTCGATCCATCGTGTAGTTATTATAGTTATTTGTTAACTCACTAAAAAAAGAGTCCCTTGGGGAAGAGACTTATAAAAAGTGGAGTTATCGTTATGTACCCTCTAGATGGTATATATCTCTCTAGATGAATAAATCTTATACATAAAATTCAAGAAATGCAACACATTTGGCAAAATTTAAGTGTTGTTTTTATAAGGTTTTTTTTGAATTTTCTTATTTATATTATTAATATATTAATTGGTAAAAAAAAGCAGGCCGAAGCCTGCTTTTAATTCAATAACTTAACTAAAAATTCAAGAATTTATTAGTCGGTAAAAGTTACTTTTGCGATCGCTTTTTTGCTCGCTTGGATAATCAAAGTTTTGTTTTCTGACACAGCATAACCTGCATCAACCACTTCCCAATCCACTTTCACTGCACCACGACCAATTGCATCTTTTGCTTGAGCTGCATTTTTAGTCAAACCAGCTTCACGCAAAATAGACGTAATGAATATTTCACCACCAAATGCGCCACGAGAAATAGTCACTTCTGGTGTACCTTCTGGAAGTTCACCTTCAGTAATCAAGTTGCCTGCACCTTTGTGCGCATTTGCCGCAGCTTCTGCGCCATGGAAACGCTCAACCAATTCAAGTGCAAGAATTTTCTTCACTTCTTGTGGATTACGACCTTCAGCCACTTCTTTAAGTAACTGTTGAATTTCTTCAATCGATTTAAAGCTCAACAAGTCAAAGTAACGTTCGATCAAATCATCTGGCATTGAAAGCACTTTTTGGTACATCGCACCCGGTGCATCAAATACAGCAATATAGTTACCCAAAGATTTAGACATTTTATTTACGCCGTCTAAACCTTCAAGAATTGGCACAGTAATGCACACTTGAGATTCTTGGTCATAACGGCTTTGTAATGTACGACCCATCAGCAAGTTAAAGGTTTGGTCTGTACCACCTAACTCTACATCCGCTTCTAGTGCAACTGAGTCATAACCTTGTACCAATGGATATAAAAATTCGTGAATCGCAATCGGTTGATGGCTGTTATAACGTTTAGTGAAGTCATCACGTTCCAACATACGTGCCACAGTTTGCTGTGAAGCCAACTGAATCAAGTCAGCAGCAGTTTTTTGACCAAACCACTCTGAGTTGAACACAACTTTAGTTTTCGCAGGGTCAAGAATCTTAAATACTTGTTCTTGATAAGTTTTAGCATTTTCTAAAACTTTTTCACGTGACAACGGTGGACGCGTAGCGCTCTTACCCGTTGGGTCACCGATCATGGCTGTATAGTCACCAATCAGGAAGTAAACTTCATGACCTAAATCTTGGAAAACTTTTAATTTATTAATCAGAACCGTATGACCTAAATGTAAATCAGGTGCAGTCGGGTCAAAACCCGCTTTAATTTTTAATGGGCGATTCTGCTTTAATTTCTTAAGAAGATCTTCTTCAGAAATAATCTCATGTGTGCCTCGTTGGATGAGGGCAAGTTGTTCTTCAGCCGGCAGGAAATTTGACATCACAAAATCCAAATAGATCAGTTATACAATTTGTGCGATATACTAACACTTTTTCAGCACATTGCAGGCTTAAGAATCATCATGACAGCGATCTACATTGGGGTAATGACCGGCACAAGCATGGATGGTGTCGATATTGTTGCTGCTTCTTTTGATCCTTTAGAGATTCATGCGACGCTCACACTTCCCTTTGACCCAGACCTTCGTGATGAACTGATGGCCCTCACCTTGCCTGATGACAACGAAATTGATCGTATGGGTAAGGCAGATGTTGCTTTAGCTCAAATGATCGGTCATGGCATTAATGAATTGATCGAGAAAAATCAGCTAGATCGTAGCCAAATCAAGGCGATTGGCTCACATGGACAAACCATCCGCCACCGTCCTGAACATGGTTTTACCCTGCAAATTGGCGACCCCAATATTATTACCGAACTCACTAAAATCCCTGTGATTTCAGACTTTCGCCGCCGCGATATGGCTGCGGGTGGTCAAGGCGCACCTTTAGTTCCTGCGTTCCATCAAGCGCTTTTCCAACATGACACCATTCACCGTGTGATTTTAAACTTGGGCGGCATCGCCAATGTCAGTATGTTACCTGCAGGCAAACCTGAAGATGTCTATGGCTTTGATACAGGCCCTGCCAACATTTTAATGGATGCATGGTGCGAACGGTATACTGGTCAGCCGTATGATGAAAATGGCAACTGGGCGGCTTATGGGCAACCCATTCGCAGCCTGCTCGACCGCTTACAAGCGCATGAGTTTTTCTCTAAAGAACCACCTAAAAGCACAGGCCGTGAAGACTTCAATCTTGAATGGTTAGATGAACAGATTCTCGATTGGCGTGGAGATCTCGAATATGACGAACTCGAAGATACGCCAGAAAACATTCAAGCAACCTTAATGAAACTCACCACACGTGCCATTAAAAAAGCCATTTACCGTTCTGACATGGATACCGGTGAAGTCTATGTCTGTGGTGGTGGTGCATACAATTCTCACCTTTTAGAGCAATTGCGCTGGCGTCTACGTAAACATGAATGGACGGTGCAAAGTACCGCAGATTTAGGCTTAAGCCCGACATGGGTGGAAGCCACTGCATTCGCTTGGTTGGCGATGCGCTTTGTCAATCAACTCAGTGCAAATTTACCAAGTGTGACGGGTGCTGCTGGCTATCGTATCTTAGGTACAATCACTGCGGTTTAAGAGTCAAAAACATATAAAAAAGGTCTGCAATTGCAGACCTTTTTATTATTGATGAATTAACGCATCATATTTTTCGCATTTTCATTGCGAAATGCGCGTAAAATCTGTTGCCCTGCACGTCCTGTTGGACTTAAACCCAGTCGATTTTGCTCTTGTCGAATGGCTTGACGGGTTTTATCTCCAATTAATCCATCCACTTTACCAATGTCATAGCCACGGTTAAGTAAAAATTGTTGAATCTCACGTCGTTCCGCACGTGAAGTGCCAGGATCATCGGTTGGCCATGTCGTTCTAAAGCCGCCCTTGCCTTGCAAGCGATCGGATAAATGCGCAATCGCTAATGCATAACTCTCTGCCGCATTGTAGCTATAGATTGCATCGAAATTTTTAAACACCAAGAACACAGGCCCACTTGCCCCAGCCGGTGCCATTAAACCTGCTTGGCTCGATCCAGAAAGGTTGCCTTGAATTAACGGCGTGCCATCGGCACGCTGCAAACCACGATTCATCCAGCTATCTAATGACTTTTTATTACGGCGACTTTCACCACTGATCGACATACCTTCGGGAATTTTTACTTCAAAGCCCCACGGCTGACCAGTTTGCCAACCACGCTTTTTCAGGAAGTTGGCTGTAGATGCCAAAGCATCCGTGGTGCTCGACACCAAATCACGGCGGCCATCACCATCAAAATCCACGGCCAGTTCTTCATAAGTACTCGGCATAAATTGGGTATGACCAAATGCACCTGCCCATGAACCTTTCAATTGTGATTCATTTAAATCACCACGCTGCAAAATCCGCATGGCTGCAAAAAACTCACCACGAAAATAACTTTGACGTCGAC
Source organism: Acinetobacter sp. YH16042 (assembly GCF_013417245.1). NCBI lineage: Bacteria > Pseudomonadati > Pseudomonadota > Gammaproteobacteria > Moraxellales > Moraxellaceae > Acinetobacter > Acinetobacter sp. YH16042. The sequence goes on along the minus strand of NZ_VPEJ01000024.1, from coordinate 46,135 downwards.
CCTCACAACTCAAGGTACCTAAAGACTGTAATAAAGGATAAGTTCCTGCAATATCACCAAAATTACTTTCCACGCCCCAAACCGCGACCACAGTTTCCGCAGGCACACCATAGGCTGCTGCCACACGGTTTAAGACTTCTCGGTGCTGCGCTAATTTTTGCTGACCGAGTTGCACCCGCTCTTCATCAACTAAACCAGATAAATAATCCCAGATCGGTGTGGAAAATTCGGGTTGATAGTTGAGCTTTTCAATCACAGAATAATCAGGTGTTAAATTTTGCGTATAGCGATCATAAGTTGATGCACTCACACCAGCATTCATTGCTTGCGAGCGCAAATTGGCTAAACAACCTTGAAAGTTATTTTGTGATGAAATGCTGCTTGTTGCAGGCATGCTCGACGAATTGACAGACTGCCCATTAATAATCAACTCGGCATTTGCCTGAGTTATTGCCAAAAAAGCAGTCCCGAAAACAAATCCTAAGTGATGCTTCATACCCTAGATCTTTTTTGAATTTAAATTGTTGTTTTAACAATAGCAGCTCAAAACAAAAGTTAAAGGTTCAAAACGTAAATTTAAATTCATATTTTCTACTTATTTAAATTCATTTTTAAAATTTGAATTCAAAAACAGTTATCCACAGCCCAGTTTTAAATTCATTCCAGCTCAAACCGTGGTTTAAATTTAAATTCAAAACTTTTAAATTTAAAAATAAATTACGTGCATAAAAAGTTATCCACAAATTCAAAATGGCGTGAAAATTCATTTTTATTATTAATAATCAAAATATTATAATTTTTAAAAGACTCTCTCTATAGATCCAATAAGGCTAAGCAACTTTTAAATTCAAATTTTTAAATTTAAACACAGCGCAATGAATTCATTTTTTCAAATTTAAATTCATAAACTTTGAATTCATTGTTTTTGGTATAGGATTTTTTGAATTCAAATTCATAGTTTAAATTTAAAAACACAGTTCGAATTCAAAACGCATTAGTTATTTTTGATTTTGATTCACATACATCACAGGCTATTGATACAGAAAAAACCATACGAAGATTAGCGCAGAATATTTATAAACGAACGAACACTTTATGATCAATAGTTTCTTATCGTTTCACCGATAAACGGTGTGATTTTGCAAAGAGGCGCAATGATGCCCGAACTACAGCAATAAAAAAAGCGGCCATGTGCATGACCGCTTTTTTATCATTCAAACTCAGGTTTAAATGGTCATATCTTCGCTAAGTGCCAATGGATTCGGCAAAATTTTCGCCAAAGCACGACATAAAGCTGTTAATTCAGCGGTATCGTTCGGCATTAAAGTGATGTGACCAATTTTGCGACCTTCACGCTCTGTTTTGTTATACAGATGCAAATGCGCGCCATTCAGTGCCAATACATCTTCAGATTTCGGATGTTGACCAATGATGTTTACCATGACCGTTGGACGAACAACTTCAGTCGAACCCAAAGGTAGACCTGCTACAGCACGAATGTGGTTTTCAAACTGTGAACACACTGCGCCTTCAATCGACCAATGCCCAGAGTTATGCACACGTGGCGCCATCTCATTGGCATATAAGCCTTTATCTGTCACAAACAGCTCTAGCGTCAAAACACCGACATAATTCAAATGATTGAGCAGGCGAGTAATGTAGTCTTGCGCAACTGGTTGTAAGTCTGCGCTGTTTGGCGCAGGCACAATCGAATGCGACAAAATGCCGTTGTGGTGGTGGTTTTCCGCCAATGGCCATGTTTTCACATCACCGTCTTGACCACGCACCGCAATAATTGAGACTTCACGTGAGAAGGTTACAAAGCTTTCCGCAATCAATTCACCAGCAGGGCCCAGTTCAGCCCATGCTTGATCCATTTGCTCAGCGCTACGTAGCACGAATTGGCCTTTACCATCATAACCGCCACGCGATGTTTTCAGTACGATGGGTAAACCCAGCTCAGCAACAGCGGCTTCCAAACTCTCTAAAGACGTCACAGCCTTATAGGGTGCAACTGGAATAGCCAACTCATCAAACAAGGCTTTTTCAGACAAACGATGCTGTGCAATCGCTAAAGCTTGGCGCGGTGGGTGCAATGCTTTATTCTTGGTCAACACATCAACATCTGCTAACGGAGTATTTTCAAACTCTAAGCTGAAAACATCTGCGCTCTGAATGAAATCTTGCAAACCATTTTCAGCTTGAGTCGAAATCACTGGACCCAGTGCTGCAGAAGGGCACTCAGTACTCGCTTCAAAGAAGGTGCATTGAATGTTTAAAGGCAATGCCGCTTGCGCCATCATGCGACCAAGCTGGCCACCACCAAAAATACCAATGGTTTTATCCATGAGAAATGCCCCTTAATTAAGCTTGACCCGGAATATTTTTACTCGCCACTTTATCGGTTTGCGCAGCACGGAAATCTGCAACATTTTTTGCGATTTCAGGACGCGTTAAACCTAAAATTTGTGCCGCCATGATCGCTGCATTGGTCGCACCCGCTGGGCCAATCGCCAAAGTACCAACTGCAATACCTGCTGGCATTTGCACGATAGACAGCAATGAATCCACGCCGTTTAAAATTGATGATTTTACCGGTACACCAAGTACAGGTAGGTCAGTCTTGGCTGCACACATACCTGGTAAATGCGCTGCACCGCCAGCACCGGCAATAATCACTTGAATACCACGATCACGTGCGGTTTCAGCATATTCGAATAATCGATCTGGAGTTCGGTGTGCAGATACAACTTCCGCTTCAAATGGGACGCCAAGCTGTTTCAGCATATTGGCAGTGTTTTCTAGAGTTGCCCAATCCGATTGAGAACCCATAATAATTCCAACGAGAGGAGTGTCTTGTGAAGCGGCCGCATTCATTGCAATGTTTCCAGAGATTAAAGTAAGAGAGAGTAAATCTCGACTAGAGCCAAGCTTTAATAAGAGCCCCATATTATAGACTGAAAATTCATCTCAATAAAATTTAACGGTTGTCTTTAAAGAGAAAACTCCATAATATTTTGATGAAAATATTTTTATTTTTTTCAATTTTATAAAAACTTTTATTAAATCAATATTTATAACTGATGTTACGCACATAAAAGTAATTTTGCATTTTTAAAATGATTTTTAAGCCTATTCGACGGAGTCTTACATCTTAGGGATTGAATAAAGGGATTAGCCTTCGGCTGGAGGTACTTTTGTTTCAGCAAAAGTACCCAAAACCATTGTCATCCGCAAAACTCGTTCACTAGCGTCTAATTATTCAAAAATATCGCAAAACATTTTTGATTAGAAGTAGTCCTGTCTCAAACACTTGCGGATGACCTTACCGCGTATTGTTCTTTTATTTGAATCAAATTACGCTCCTGATGTTACTGCGTAACATCAGTTTATAAGACACCTTAAACATAAAACAGATCTTTATCCTGCTCACTTTAGCCCTAAGCTCTCCGAGTTTTGCCCAACTCGTTCAACTCAATACGAGCCAATTTGAAAAAGACTTTAGACTCTTGCAGAAACAAAAAGGCTATAACGGCCAAATCAAGAGTAATGGCTACATCCACGAAAAATTTTTAGTCCCCGGAAAATCGATCATTAATGAACGTGAGCCGCTCAAGATGACAGGCTATTACAAAGCAGATGATGGCCGCGATAAAATGTATTCAATTTCAGAATATCGTGTGTATTGCGATGACCAAAGCTATGGTTTTGCTCTCATGAACTTTGAAGCAGACGGTCAAATGACTGTACTGACCAGTGAGAGTGATTATGCCTTTGACTATGAAGATCCCACTCCACGAGACCGTGAGTTTAGTAAAGTCCTCAAAAATGCCTGCAAACACGCCTCACTTAAATGATCAGCCCCATGCGGTATTGAATCAATTAAGCACTGCGAAATACAAAATAGACACATCCAAAAAGGCATAAACCTGCCAACAAATAGTCCAACTTAAAGGGTTGTTTAAAAAGGAAAATCATAAATGGAACAAAGACCAAGAGCGTCACGACTTCTTGTGTGATTTTCATTTGGCCCAATGACCACCCATGTTTGGCCAACAGTCGCGTTGCTGGAATCATAAAACTGTATTCGAGTAACGCGATCGCCCATCCAAATAAAATCGCTTGCCAAAGCGGTGCATCATGTAAAAACTTCAAATGCCCATACCAGGCCAAAGTCATAAAACAGTTGGAAATAATCAATAAAAACAGGGCAAGTGACATAAGCAATCAAGATCGCAAAAATTTGCGCATATTGTACGTTTTTCATCACGATTTCGCGCCTATTTTCCGTGTTTTTATCCTCAAGAAAATTGCGTACATTTGATCAGTTACGTGCTCAATCTTTTTGCACGATCTCATACAAAAAAATCTATCTTTTCGCTAAGACCCTTGCTATGGTTGCTCTCAAATGAAATTAACCTTTTCAACCAAATCTATAATGACAACACCACAATAACAAAGTGATGTGTCGATAAAAGCAGTGGAGTTAGAACGAATGCATCTGCATATCTTGGGTATTTGTGGCACCTTTATGGGTTCATTGGCGCTCTTGGCGCGTGATTTAGGACATAAGGTGACGGGTTCAGACCAAAACGTTTACCCACCAATGTCTACCCAATTGGAAAATGCAGGCATTACCTTAATGCAAGGCTATGACCGTAGCCACCTTCAACCACACCCAGATCTCGTGATTGTCGGCAATGCCATGAAACGTGGCATTGATGCAGTGGAATACATGCTGAACGAAGGCCTACCTTATATTTCTGGCCCACAGTTCCTTGCAGACCACGTCCTACAAGGCAAACATGTCTTAGGCGTTGCAGGCACGCATGGTAAAACCACAACCACAACCATGTTGGCATGGGTGCTCGATCAAGCGGGTTTAAACCCAGGTTTCTTGATTGGCGGAGTACCTTTAGGCTTTAGTGAAAGCGCACGTTTAGGCGGTGGTGAATATTTCTGTGTAGAAGCCGATGAATATGATTCGGCATTCTTCGACAAACGTTCTAAGTTTGTGCATTACCATCCTAAAACAGCAATTTTAAATAACCTTGAATTTGACCATGCTGATATCTTCGATGACTTGGCGGCGATTCAAAAGCAATTCCATCATCTGGTTCGTACTATTCCAAGTGAAGGCCGTATCATTGCACCCATCACAGAGACAAATATTGATGAAGTCTTGGAAATGGGCTGCTGGACACCTGTAGTGCGTACATCTTTAGATGCCAATGACAAATCTGAGCTGTATGCAGAACAATTGTCTGCTGACGGTTCACATTTCAAAGTGCTACAGCATGGTGTTGTGAAAGGCGAAGTCAAATGGAATATGACTGGGCAACACAGTGTAGCCAATGCTTTGGCAACCATTGCTGCGGCTGAACATGTCGGTGTTTCGATTGAAACGGCGTGTGAGGCGCTTTCGAACTTTGGTGGTGTAAAACGTCGTATGGAGCTTTTGGGTACCGTACGTGGCGTTGAAGTTTATGACGACTTTGCACATCACCCAACTGCAATTGATACCACACTGGAAGGTGCACGTAAGCGCTTGGGTGAACGTAAGCTTTGGGCGGTAATCGAGCCACGTTCTAATACCATGCGCATGGGTAGCCATAAAGATGGGCTTGCACATTCTGCACGCTTAGCAGATGAAGTGATTTGGTATCAACCTGAAGGTTTGGATTGGGATTTACAACCTGTGATTGAAGCTGCTGCGAATAAAGCTGTGGTGGCTCGTTCACTGGATGACATCATCCAAACCATCGTAAGCGAGGCAGGCGAGGGCGATGCTGTGGTGATTATGTCGAATGGCGGTTTTGGTGGTTTACATCAGAAGTTGATCAGTGCATTAAAAGCCTAAACCCACTAGATAAAATAAAAAAAGCCCGCTGCGCGGGCTTTTTTTTTTATTCACACTCAGCTTAAAAATAATGCTGATAGCCTCGGTTTTTATAGCCTAAATCCAGCTTAACCGGCTGTTCAACATTCTCTAATCTTAACAATGTCGTTAAAAACGCCTGAATTTGTTCTAGATTGAGCACGTCGGGTTGAAAGCTTGAATGTCCAAAGCGCTGAAACAAACTAGCAATTTCACTATGTCGGTTGACATATTTCATCGACCATTTTGAAAAATCGATTTGATCAATAGTTTGATCAGGATAACGCACAATATCCCGATGGCGAGTATCTTTCGCAATATGCTGAAAAAGCTGTTCGAGAGCCGCTTGCTCACCTTGCAAGCATTGGAAGAACCGGCCTTCGGCATAGTACAGCACGCCAAAAATACGCTGTTCGGTATTGAAGCTGCGGGCTCTCACCAAAATATCACTTAAATCTTGTATTAAATCAAATTGTTGTTCTACACGTGTACTGGCATAACAGAGTTGTATCATTGTGTTTATTCTTAAAGTATTTGCACGATTTTAACGTAGAAAGTTCTACAGGATGAGTAAATATTTGTATATTTTTTAATCAAATGTGCTTTTTAACTTACAACACAAAACCAAGATCACGTATACCGATATCACCTTCATTTTTTTAAACTTATACATATTAAAACAATGAAATTATTTCCATTTGAAGATGAATAAAGAGGCCGACCATGCTTAAAAATTTACTCATTTTTTTATCGATCACTTGTGTATATTTTGCTGCCTTGATCATACTGAATAATTTTGGCGTTTCAGATTTTTTTAATGTCGTTATTTGCTCATTTATTTTAGGAATAACACTGCGCACCGTGATTCCTCACTATCTTATTTATTTACTAATGATGATGACCATTGGCAGTATTTATTTCGTGCTGAATGATTTTGCTTTATTAAATATCATGTGTTTAAGCTTGGTTTTAGGAATATTGATCTGCTCGATTTTGTTACAATTGTGGCCACATATCGTCAAAACACCATCAACGGTGTTGAAACTCAAGCTCAATTGAGCACAAAGCAGTTTTTAAATTTTCATACTGATAAAACGCCCGCATCGCGGGCTTTTTTAGGCTTGAACATCGGCTAATGTCTTGTCTCGGCGAAACATCACCTCTACATAAGAACAGGTTGGAATAATTATTAAGTGTTTCTCACGAGCGAATTCCACCAAATGATCCAATAGTACACGAGCAACCCCTTGCCCACGTAAGGAATCATCTACCCACGTGTGATTTGCCACAATAGTGTGTTCATCACGCCATAAGTAACTCATTTCTGCAAGGCGTACACCCTCAGCATTTAACTGAAAAAATTCACCTTTTTGACCGTTATCTTGATGTTGCATAATCACTGTTTTTTCTTCCTTTTTATGAAAAAATACACCGTGTAACAAACGAGAAAGTGATTGGTACAGAACTTAAACGACCTATATTCAACTGTAGGTGATAATAAATCCGTACACCTTTCACATTAATTAAAAAACAATTAAATCACACTTGCCGGATATTTTTATTATGGACCTTTATCTTGTCGCCATCTTTGTATTACTCATTGCTGCAGCATGCTTGGTTGTATCGCTGTATAAATCACGATCTTAATTCAATTTCACAATTAGATTTCAAATAAAAGAACAGCCTGATCGCAATACGATCAGGCTGTTTTTATTTATCCAAATGATTAATCTACATCACGCTGTACAATTTAGCGTAGAACATCACGAATCGATTCATCTTTATCAAATACAGATTTTGCAAAAGGGCAGAGTGGAATAATTTTCACGTTCTTTTCCCGAGCAAAATTCACTGCTGCATCGAGGAGATGTCGTCCAACACCTTGTCCTCGCAAGCTATCACTGACATCGGTATGATCAATAATAAATTTATCATCGCCTGCCCATGAGTAAGTCATCTCTGCCAAACGCTCCCCATCTTGCTCAACAAAGAAAGCTCCTTTTTTTTGATCATCATCTTGTTGTACAAACATCTTAAATTTCCTCCATTTTTTTATAAATTGGCATGTAATGCAGGTCAACTCTGTTGTTTTTGTATTAATTTAAACCGCATGCACAGGGCTTAAATCTGTTCCTGCTCGTGTATAGAGCATAGTAAAATAAGCCACTTTATTTATTTGAAGACACTCATGTCTGCCTCTCCCTCCGAAACGGCTTCTTCTGGCTCTTGGACGGCTGTGATTGCTTTGGCTTTCGCAGCATTTATTTTTAATACCACTGAATTTGTACCTGTCGCTTTACTCAGCGATATTGGCAAAACCTTTAGCTTGGCAGCGACCGATGTCGGCATCATGATTACGCTCTATGCATGGGTGGTTGCTCCGATTTCTTTGCCGATCATGTTATTGACCAAAAATATTGAACGTCGTTCACTCCTGATTTGCTTATTTATGGTGTTTATTGTCAGCCATATTCTGTCGTATTTCGCATGGAGCTTTAATACTTTATTGCTCAGTCGAATTGGCATTGCTTTCTCGCATGCACTTTTTTGGTCAATTACTGCGTCGCTGGCAGTTCGTGTTGCACCGAAAGGCAAAGAATTTCAAGCCTTGGGTCTTTTAGCCACAGGCACAGCTTTGGCAATGGTTCTCGGTATTCCGTTTGGGCGGATGGTTGGAGAAGCCTATGGTTGGCGAAATACCTTTGCTCTGATTGGCATTGGCGCCAGTATCGTTTGTCTGATTTTAGCCAAAACGCTGCCAATACTGCCGAGTTTGAACTCTGGCTCGCTGAGCAGCCTAAAACAGTTTATTCGTCGTCCAAGCTTAATGATGGTCTTTGCATTAACCATTATCGTAATTAGTGCGCAATTTACCGCATATAGCTATATCGAACCGTTCTCGCTCAACATTGCTGCATTCAGCTCCATGCAAACCACCACGTTGTTATTAATCTTTGGTGCAGCAGGCTTTCTAGGTTCTTATCTCTTTGGAAAATTTGGTGGGAAATATCCCAAAGTTGCGATTCCTTTGAGTACAGCCACACTGGCTTTATCCATGCTGCTGTTGCTTCCTGTTTCTTTCAGTTTTGCAGGTGTAAGTGCAGTGTGCTTATTGTGGGGCATGAGTATCATTGGATTTAGTCTCGCATTACAGTCAAAGACACTACATCTCGCATCCGACGCCACCGATGTCGCCATGGCTATCTATTCAGGACTTTATAATGTCGGGATTGGCGGTGGTGCACTCTTGGGCGGTATCGTCAGCGTTCATTTCGGTTTGAGTTATATTGGTGTGATCGGAGGAATCATCGCGGTGATCGGCACACTTTTAGCCTTAGCGTTAGCACACCGTGGTGATTTTAACCCTCCTGTGGCACATTAAATGAATTCGCAAATTGCCGATTGCACTTTGTACTAAAAACTGTCATGCTTTGCAGCATATTTGGACAGTGTCCAAAACAAAATTTGAACAAGGGGAGTAGCCTCCTCCAAACGTAAACCTTGTTTTACGTGTCAGAATATCGTCATTACACTTTGCAAAAAGTCGGTATCTGAGCATCGCTGCTGAAAATCATTACAGTACGATGTAGGCAAGACCTTGATCATGTTGTCTCAGGCGTTTTATTTCGTCTGGCAACTGGTCGAGGTTTTTTTATGGCTGGTTGTTAGATGTGGAGAATACACATGGAAACGATTGGCTCTTTATGGCTATATCTGGCATTTTTCGGTTTAGTCACCATCATGCTACTCATCGACTTTTTAGGCTTTAAAAATAACAAAGGCCAAGAAATCAAAGTCAAAACCGCTGCCTATTGGAGTATTGCATGGGTCTCTGTGGCTACCTTATTCGGTGGTGCATTGTGGCTCTACTTACAGCAAACCGCTGGTGTCGCTGTTGCAAACACCAAAGTCATGGAATATTTCGCTGGTTATCTGCTCGAAAAATCACTCGCAATTGATAACGTTTTTGTCTGGCTCATGATCTTTGCTGCCTTCGCCATTCCACCTGCTTTGCAGCGCAAACTATTGCTCTACGGTGTACTCGGCGCAATTGTACTCCGTACTATCTTTATTTTTATTGGGGCATGGTTCGTTCAAGAATTCTCTTGGGTGCTGTACATCTTCGGTGCATTCCTAGTGTATACCGGCTTTAAATTCCTTAAAGGCCAAGACGAAGAAGATAAAGATATCGAAGATATGGCGATTTTGAAGTGGCTACGTAAACACATGCGTATTACCCCTCAGATGCATGAAGATAAATTCTTTGTTCGTCAAAATGGTGTCTTATGGGCAACGCCGCTCTTTTTAGTGTTGATCTTGGTTGAAGCATCGGACGTCATTTTTGCGGTTGACTCAATCCCAGCGATCTTTGCGGTTACCTCTGACCCATTCATTGTACTGACGGCAAACTTAATGGCGATTTTAGGTCTACGTGCAATGTTCTTCCTCTTGTCAGGTGCTGCATCGAAAATGCATTACTTACCATATGGTCTGGGCATTATCCTCGTGTTTATTGGCGCTAAGATGCTATTGCTCGATGTGTTCCACATGCCAATTTGGATTTCACTCGGTTTTATTGTGGTGACCTTAACCATTACTGCATGGTTATCAATCCGACACAGTAAGAAGTACCATCAAACCACGTTATAAAACGCTTAGATAAATAAAAGCCTTCTTTCGAGAAGGCTTTTATTTATTTTGTAACAAAGCCATGAACTAAGCTTCAGGCGTCATCAAGAGTTTGAGTTTCGGCCAACGTTGTAAAAATTGTTTCTCTTCTATACGTTGCAAAAAAGTCGCTCGACTAACTAAGGTTGAATTCCAACGCAGTTTTAATTCAAATAAATCAGCTAGTCCAAATGGTGCCACGATTTCTACTTGATCAAGCTCATTTAAACGGACGGCAACAGCCGTTGCAGTTTCAACCCACAAAGAAAGGGCATGGGAAATCGATGTTATGGGCAAAATAGAATCACCATTGTCTAAACGATACCAATGATGCACCAAAGCTTGGTTGGTCACATCCCACTGTATCAATGGAAAGAAAGACTGCATTTCTTTTTGGATCTGATCACTATGAGCACCGTTATCCTCAGCATCATAAAATATAATATCCACCTCAGTATGGGACAGTGTATAGCTGTGTTGGTGTAGCACTGACCACAGCATATTTCGAATGACACCTGCGGCAATATACGCACTGGCATCCACCAAATAAAGCTGCTTTAAAATAGACATGATGCCGTCATGTTGCTGAATCAGTTGCTGCAAGCGCTCAACATAAGTGGCTTCAAGCTGTGATTGATTCACAGGATGCATTGGATGGGACATAGATACACGGTTGAATTCTATTCTTTGATTCGATTTAGCCTGACACAAGCGCATTGATTTAATCAATCGCTTTGAAAAAATGACATGCTCTCGACATACATTAATGGCTGTTCGATGTTTTAGAACATGATCCTCTAATTACAACAACGCCTTTTCTAGCCAAATTAAGCTACAATCAACCGAAAAAATTCTAAACTGCAGGTATGTCATGTCTTCTGTTATCGCATCTACAGCGATCCGTGGTCGCTTTCTAGATATTCAGAATACAGTTGCCCAAGCACGTGAAATTCACGACCAAGTGCGCTATTTCGAAGATGGTTTGCTGATTACGCAAGCCGGAAAAATTCAATGGTTCGGTCCATGGTCTGAGGGACAACACCATCTCCCAGATCAGGTTGACGTACAGCATTATCCAGATCAATTGATTGTTCCGGGTTTCATCGACACCCACATCCATTATCCACAAACGGAAATGATGGGGGCTTATGGTGAACAACTGCTGGAATGGCTTGATACTTATACCTTCCCAACCGAAATCCAATTTGAAGATCCGGCTTATGCAGAGCAAATTGCACAGTTCTTCGTAAACGAGTTACTCAAAAACGGAACCACAACAGCCTTGGTTTTTTGTACCGTTCATCCACAATCGGTCGATGCTTTATTTAAGGCTGCAGAACAGCATCAGATGCGCTTAATTGCCGGTAAAGTGATGATGGATCGACATGCACCTGAAGCATTATGTGACACTGCAGAGAGTGGCTATAACGACTCCAAAGCACTCATCGAAAAGTGGCATGGCAAGGGCCGTAACCTTTATGCCATCACGCCTCGCTTTGCCCCAACCTCAACGCCTGAACAATTGGCACGGGCAGGGGAGCTAAAAGCCGAGTATCCCGATGTTTATGTGCATACACATTTGAGTGAAAATAAAAATGAAATTGCGTGGGTCAAATCATTATTCCCTGAGCAAAACGGCTATTTGGACGTTTATCATCATTATGGTCTGACCGGATCACGTTCCGTGTTTGCGCACTGCGTGCATTTGGAAGATGCCGAATGGGACTGTATGCATCAGACCAACTCTGCCATTGCGTTTTGTCCAACCTCAAATTTGTTCTTAGGCAGTGGTTTATTTCCATTAAAGACAACATGGGAAAAACAGGTGAAAGTCGGCTTAGGCACAGACATTGGTGCAGGCACTTCATTTAACCAACTGCAAACCATCAATGAGGCCTACAAAGTTCAACAACTTCAAGGTGATAAACTGTCCGCATTTGAAGCGCTGTACCATGCCACGTTAGGGGGAGCAAAAGCCTTAGACCTAGAGGACAAACTTGGAAACTTTGATTTGGGCAAAGAAGCAGATTTTGTGGTGCTCGATTTAAAAGCCACGGCTTTACAAGCCCTACGTCAACAACGTGCCAAAAATCTGGAAGATGCTTTATTTGCCCTGATGCTGATGGGTGATGATCGTAATATCCATGCCACCTATGTGTTTGGACAATGTGCGTATGTCAAAGCATAAAACGGCTCGACCGAGACGAAAAACAGCGTTGAAAATTGGACTGATTGCCGTCGCTTGTCTGTGCTTACTCAAGCGTGACAGCACTTCCAAGAAAAACTGATTACATTTTCAACGGCAAAAAAGATGCATCTGCGCGCCAGATGTATTAAAATTGGTTCATCTTTAGAGGTGTTGCAAGTCAACACCTTTTTTATTTTTTGATTTGCTTTTTTAGGTATCTACCCATGTCTGTTCAAATGAGCGTACTGATTTCCACTGAAGAAATTCAAGCTAAAGTGAAAGAGCTTGGCGCAAAAATTGATGCACACTATGCTAACAGCGACAAAGAGTTGGTGTTAATCGGTCTTTTACGCGGTTCTGTTATTTTTATGGCTGACCTTTGCCGCGCAATTTCAAAACCGCATGAACTCGACTTCATGACCGTTTCAAGTTATGGCGGTGGGACCGTATCTACTCGTGATGTAAAAATCTTAAAAGATTTAGACGGTGACATTAAAGATAAAGATGTCTTGGTGGTTGAAGATATTATCGATTCAGGAAATACCTTAAGCAAAGTCCTAGAAATTTTACAGACGCGTAATCCAAACTCAATCGAGCTTTGTACTTTGGTTAGCAAGCCTTCACGTCGTGAGATTGAACTCGAAGTGAAATTTTTAGGTTTTGAAGTCGAAGATAAATTTATCGTAGGCTATGGTCTGGACTATGATCAAAAATATCGTCACATTCCATTTATTGGGGAAATTGGTCTCTAAGCAAGATCAGATACTTAAGAGTGGCCAAAGGCCACTTTTTTTTATTTTTTGGTTTGTTTTGAACAAAAAAACAACAGTTTTTTGCATGTTTAGGCTGTAGCTCAGCTTAGTTTTGATTAAAGATAAAGATTGAACATGTCGTAAAAAACAAATACATGATAACAAAAGGAGAGTTACTATGTGGTCACTCATTGTTGCGATTGTTGTTGGTTTTATTGCTGGTTTAATTGCACGTGCGATCCATCCTGGAGATGACAAAGCCGGTTTCATCATGACCACCATTCTCGGGATAGCAGGTTCCTTACTTGCAACCTATGGCGGACGTTTATTAGGTCTGTATGGAGAAAATTCTGCTGCAGGATTTATCGCTTCCGTTATTGGTGCGATCATCGTGTTGTTTATCTATAACCTTGTAACGAAAAAAACCCGCGTCTAATTTTTATAGCACCATTAAAATACCCGCCTGTAGACGGGTATTTTTTTATTTATATTTTATTCATGACGTACAGCTGAAATTATTTGATCTCTTTTAACATCGATTCTAATTCAGCAGCAGGGTAAGCACCAGTTAAGATCGAACCGTTGGCAAAGACGATTCCCGGTGTACCACCTAGTTTTAAGCTTTTTGCTAATTTTAAATTTCGCTCAATCGGGTTTGCACAGCTTTTCGCTGACTTCGGTTGAATTCCCTTATTGATTAAATTATTCCAGGCCATAGCAGGGTTTGACTCACAAAAAATCTGCTTCGATGGCGCCAACGACTGCGGTTTTATCGCTGTGACAAAAGTATAAATGGTCACATCATTGAGTTTTGCCAGTTCTACTTCAAGCTTCTTACAATATGGGCAATTTGGGTCAGAAAAGATCGCGATTTGGCGCTTCCCATTCCCCCTGACTGTTTTAATCGCATCTTGTAATGGAAGTTTATTCCACTCAGTTTTTTGCTGACTGAGGATCAATTGTTTGGTCAGATTTTTTTGATCTTTTAAACGAATCATAGAACCTGCGATCACATAATCCGCATTTTCACTCAAATACAAAACTTGATCTTCAACAAAGCCACTATATATGCCCGGCATTTCGGTACTTTGAATATTTTCAATTTTTAAACTGGGGTGCTTTTCTGCCAAGAGCTTTTGAACCTGTGCCGCATCTGCTAAAGCAAAAGTCGAAAGGGTGGTACTCAACGCCAACACACATATTTTTTTCAACATAGACCGAACTTCAACATTTAATTGATTGAGCATTCTAAGCCCTAACGTGTGAAAGTCTTGGGCTTTTTTCAGTTCATTACGCAATAGCTACATGCCGTTTCACGTGGAACATATTACGCTGCATCAGGTGAATTAATTTCAACAGACACATGCACAATTTCTTCATGAATCGACAGCGCTTGACGCACTTCATCTGCGCTCAATGCCTGACTGGTTTCTAAAGCTACAATACATGAAAACTGACCTTTACCCACTTTCCACACATGTAAATCGGTTACATCGACGTCGACAGGCAATTGCATTAAAACCTCTCGAATCTCATCAACGACAGGATGATCCATTTCTGCGTCCAGTAATGTTTGTCCAGTTTCTTTCATCAGCCCAATGGCCCACTTACCAACAAGTACCGCACCAACAATCCCCAATAGCGCATCTAAAAATCCCCAGCCCATCCATTTTCCAGCAAATAAAGCCACAATCGCCAACACTGAAGTCACCGCATCAGCAACCACATGCATGAAGGCTGCTTTCTGATTGAGGTCGTGATGATGATCATGCTGCTCTTCATGGCTATGCTGGTGATGATGATGGTGATGGTGATGGTGATGGTGATGGTGATGGTCATCATGCAATAACCAAGCACAGATCAAGTTCACCACCAGACCTAAAATCGCAATAGGGATTGCTTCGTTATAATGAATTTGGACCGGGTTGAATAAGCGTTCCACCGAATGAAAGGCCATAAATGCAGCAACGACCATCAATAATATCGCGCTGCTATAGCCCGCTAAAATTTCAATTTTCCAAGTCCCAAAACTAAAACGAGCATCTTGGGCATAGTGGCGTGCCGCACGATAGGCAAAATAGGCCAAGCCTAATGCCAACATATGTGAACTCATATGCCAACCATCTGCCAATAATGCCATCGAATTAAAAATCCATCCGCCAATGACTTCTAACAACATCATGACTGCCGTTAAAATGGTGGCAATTAAGATCCGTTTTTGTGCGAGTGGATTACCTTCATCAAATTGATGATGATGAATTCGGATGGATGGGGAAGTTTTCATTAGGTTCTATGCTTAAATATACTCCCCCATAGTATATTTATTTTCGGGAGAAAGTGTTGAGTCATTTACATCAGGACAAAAAGATTTTAAATCGGGTTAAACGCCTACAAGGTCAGGTCAATGCGGTTGAACTGGCTTTACAGCAACCCGAAGCAGGGTGTATCGAGGTTTTACAACAGGTTGCGGCCATCAAAGGTGCTGTAAATGGATTAATGAATGAACTCATCGAAGCACATTTACGCCATCATGTATTGCCTCAAGATGCTGAAATTAATGAAGCAGAACTGGAAGAATTTGTAAAACTGCTTAAACGCTATGGATAAAGTTACATCTGTGATTTGACCATGGAAAACAATCGGCATTAAACTGAGCCCATATTTCCTTCTTTCTCATGCAGCACAATATTGACCCTATTGACTGTACCTCTGCGACTTTAAAATGACCACATCTCCCTCTTGGCGACCGTTTATCATGGTGAGCCTTGCACTCTGTATGGGCACTATTGGTACAGCGCTAGCTAGTCCTCTGTATCCCATTTATCAGCAACTTTGGGGACTGCTGCCGAGTCATATCACCTATATCTTTGTTGCCTACATGTTTGGTTGCCTAGCGACCTTGCTGTTTTTAGGTCGTACCAGTAACAGTTTTGGTTTTTTAAGAACCCTGCAAATCGGTATGGCGTGCATCATCTTAGGTTTAAGCTTGTCGGTGTTTGCCAGTAATGCGCTGTGGTTATCTATCGGGCGCTTTATTATCGGGATTGCCTCGGGTTTAATCAGCACCTCAGCCATGCTGGGCTTGGTCTATACCATTCCTGAACAGCATAAAAATAATGCTCCACAGTTGAGTTCAATCATAACCGTGATTGGTTTTGGTCTTGGCCCATTTATTGGTGGAGTGATTGCTCAATTTTCGGAACAGCCTTTAGTCACCCCTTATATCCCTGTGATCTTTGGGGGTTTGGCGTGTCTAATAGGGTTATTTTTTATTCGTACACCGAATTTTGAGCCACAGCCTTTTTCAGTGGCACCACATTTGGAATTGCCTGAAAAGCGTGATCATTCACGATTTTATATCGCCGGACTGACTGCCTTTTGTGCCTTTGGCTCCTTCAGCTTATTTGCATCACTCGCACCCTCTTTCGTTAAAGATGCAATCCCATGGCATGGCCCTTTGGTCAGTGGTAGTGCCATTGCAAGTATCTTGCTGGTTTCCGCTGTCGTGCAATTTATGGCGAAATCGATTCCTTCTGCAAAATGTGTAAATACCGGCTTAATGGTATTAATACTGAGCTATGCGCTCCTTGCGCTATGTATGACCCAACATTGGAGCGCATTGTTTTTTATTAGCGATGTTTTAGTCGGTGTCGGGCATGGTCTGGGGCTTTTAGGCGCATTTGGCTTAGTTCATCAAATGACCAACAATCAAAACCGTGCTGCGGTGATCTCGACCTATTTATTTATTGGATATCTAGGCACCATTATTCCAATTATTGCAGCCGGCTATTTATCTGATCATTTCGGCTTAATGGTCGGTGTTTTAGGTTTTTGTATTGGCGTAGGCTTATTGTGTATCGGCTTATTGTTTTGGCACCGCAGTCTGAACACTAATTAACCATTGAACTTATTCAAGAAGCATCTTGTATTGGGTGCTTCTTAAACCCAAAAGCAATTAAGAAACCCTATAAAAATCAATCAAATTAAATTAAGATCTTGTGTGATGTGATTCAAAAATTTAAAAAAATGCTAAAAATTCAATGTCAAATTAACACTGCGGAAAATCAAATCATCGCCAGCAGCAAATACGGGAATATTCACTATATTTTACCGTTTGAATCCTTACCGCAATTAGAAACCTATGATTTTATCGTTTGGGGCTTTTTACCCATTGCCATGCGCCTAGGCATCCCACTGCATGTAGAAGGACCTATTTCAATACAAACCCTCCACTCCGCACGTGAAGTTTCAACGGTCTGGGCCGCTTGGTTACCTGATTTATATCAACCAGTCATGCTCAGTGCTGCATCGATTATCCAAACACCACCAGCAAACCAATCCACTCAAAATTTAAGCTTTTTTAGCGGTGGGATTGACTCTACTTATAGTACATACAAAGCTTTTCTTGAAAATGGGCAAGACTCTGATTGTCTCACTGTGCATGGAATGGATTATAAATTTGATGACCATGAAAAATTTCAGGCCTTAATGGATCAGACCCATAGTTTTAGAAGCCAAGTTTTTAAGCAAAGTCGCGTGGTAAAAACCGATGCTTACGCGCTGTACAGTAAATATGGCTGTAACCCTAAAGGTTCGCATGTCACACATATCTTTTCGCTGTTTTCCTGCGCTTCGATTTTTGAACATTACCAGCAATATCGAATTTCAGCCGATTACCGTTTAGATCAACAATTATTCGTTCATCCCTATGGCTCAAATACGGCATCCAACCGATTGATGAAGAACCGATCTGGGGTCTTAATCACCCTCGACGATGATGTCACGCGATCACAAAAAACCGCATTTTTAAGCCAATCTGACTTAGATTTACAAACCCTGTCGATTTGTGTGGACTATAGGGCTCGACCAAAAAATTGTGGTCAATGCAGTAAATGTATGCGCACCAAAGCCATGTTTTATGCCACTAGCCCCGAAATTCCCGATATCTTTTTAGATCGTCGCTTTGAAAAACAGTGGTATCAATCCATTCCATTAAGTTCAAAAATTAATCGTGCATTTTTAATTGATATTTTGTCAGCGGTCGAAAAATCCTCGCAACAGCAACAATTTCCAGACTATGCAACACTCAAAGTCAAAGTTGAGGCTGTATCGAAAAGAGCAGCAATCAATCCTTTTTATGAGATGAAAATAAAAGATGTGCTGAGAACGATCATTAAAATCATTTTTGGCTCAAACCCACGCTAAAGCGATGCAAAAAAGCACGATGTTTTCGAACATCGTGCTTTGGATGGATCTATCCATAGGTGAAATGAGGAGCTCAATCGTTTTATTACTTTCCGATACAGAATGATCCAAAAATCTTCCCTAGCAAATCATCCGCACTGAAATCGCCGGTAATTTCACCTAAGGCATTTTGCGCCAAACGTAGAGATTCAGCCACCAACTCACCCGCATGATAAACCACCAACTGCTCACGTGCTTCTGCAAGATAGCGCTGAGTGCGCTTCATTGCGTCTAAATGGCGTGTTCGAGCAATAAAGGTATCTTCCTCTGGTTGAAAGCCTGCATGCGCTGTAATCGCATCAATAAGCGCTTGAACGCCAGTTTCTTGTTTAGCCGAAACGCGAATATGTCGAAAACCGTTTAAATCGGTAATTTCCGCGGTAGATCCCGTCAAATCGCATTTATTACCAATCAACATCAAACGCTTCGGTTCAATATGATCGGCAAAGTACGCTTGAGCCAATTGTAGTGGATCTTCGCCCTGACTCAAGTCATAGACCAAAAGTAACAAGTCAGCTTGCTCAATTTCTTTAATTGCGCGACGAATCCCTTCTTTTTCGACGATATCACCGGTTTCACGTAAACCAGCGGTATCGGTCAAGGTAATCGGCAAACCATTGAGGCTGATTTTTTCATGTAAAACATCACGTGTCGTACCTGCAATATCCGTCACAATCGCACGTTCCACACCCGCCAAAGCATTGAGTAGAGATGACTTACCTGCATTGGGTTTACCTGCAATCACCACTTGTAAACCTTCACGTAGTAACTGACCTTGACGAGCAGACTGCTGTACAGCATGGACCGAGCTTGCCACTTCATCCAATAAGCCCAAAATCTTACCATCCGCCAAAAAGTCGATTTCTTCTTCAGGAAAATCAATCGCTGCTTCCACATGCAAACGCAAATGGATAAGTTTTTCTAGCACCGTATTGACCTTGCTCGAAAAGGCACCTTGTAATGAACGTACCGCTGAACGTGCCGCTGCTTGTGAGGTGGCATCAATCAGGTCGGCAATCGCCTCGGCTTGCACCAAGTCCATTTTGCCATTTTCAAAGGCGCGCATTGAAAATTCGCCCGCTTTTGCAGCAATAGCACCCAATTCAAGTAACCGTGCCAATAATGCATTTTGAATAACGGGGCCGCCATGACCTTGAAGCTCCACCACATCCTCACCCGTAAAGGAGTGCGGATTTGGAAAGCAAATCACCAAACCTTCATCCATGATTTCATTCGATGCATCATAAAACTTACGGAAACCAGCAAAACGTGCTTGTGGTAAGGATTGCTGCGTTAATGCTTCTGCAATGGCATAAGATTTGGGACCAGACAGGCGAATCACGCCGACACCACCACGACCCGGCGGTGTGGCAATTGCTGCGATGGTGGTTCGGTTTAACATAAAATTCACCTAAAAATTTTCAAACGACAGATAAAGAAAAATCCGCCTAAGATTACCATCTTAAGCGGATTTATTCAGCCCATCAGCAATGCTTAGTTTGCTGAGTCAGCTGCTTCACGTTTTAAACGGTCTTTTTCAACAGATTTGTTAATCAAACCTTGTTGAAGAATAGTAATACTGTTGTTACAGATCCAGTAAAGCACAAGGCCCGCAGGGAAGAACAACATAAATACCGTAAAGATCACTGGCATGATTTTGAAGACTTTCGCCTGCATTGGATCAGCCGGTTGTGGGTTCAAACTTTGCTGAATGAACATGGTCAAGCCCATTAATAGCGGCAAAATAAACCATGGATCCATCGCAGATAAATCTTGAATCCAACCTAACCATGGCGCATGACGTAGTTCAACAGATTCCATCAATACCCAGTACAAAGCAAGGAAGATCGGCATTTGGAGCAATAACGGCAAGCAACCTGATAGTGGGTTCACTTGTTCACGTTTATACAATGCCATCATTTCTTGCGAGAAGCGCATACGGTCTTCACCGAACTCTTCTTTCATGCGTTGCATTTCAGGTGCAATCACACGCATTTTCGCCATAGAGCGGTAGCTCTTCGACGACAATGGCCACAAGATCAGTTTCACCAGAATCGTCAATAGAATAATTGACCAACCCCAGTTACCCACTAAACCATGGAAGAATTGTAGGCCTAAGAACAACAATTTCGCGATTGGCCATAACCAACCATAGTCTACAGTTTGGTTCAAACCAACAGCCAAATCTTTCAATTCAGACTGAATTTTTGGACCTGAATAGAACGTTGCATCTACTTCTGCCACAGTTCCTGCAGGAACATTGATTGCAGGCGATGTGAACTGAATAATGTTCATATCATCGGTAGATTTACGTGACTCAAATTTCGCAGCGTAGGGTTGACCATTAGCTTGCGTTAATTTGATCTGTCCAGGAATCCATGCACTCACGAAGTAATGCTGAACCATTGCAACCCAACCGCCAGTTGCTTCAACATTCAATTTTTCTTCATTGAAGTTGGCAAATTTAAGTTTGTTGTAATGTTCTTCAGGCGAACCCCATGCACCACCAAGGAATGTACCTAAAGTGAAAATACCTTGATCAGATTTACCTGGATCTTCAGAGTTGTCGCGTTTAAGCTGACCAAACATCTGACCTTGCCAGTTCTGAGCACTGCGGTTCACGATTTTATGATTCACGACAACAGGGTATTCACCTTCAGTGAAGTTAAAGGTTTTAATAACCTCTACACCATCTGCTGTTTTATAAACCATCGGTACTGACAAAACTTTTGCTGTTTGTCCATCTTTACCCTTCACAGTTTTTGCGTCATTTAACGTATATGAAGATTTTTCAATCTCATACGTCGGACGTCCTTTCGGATTGCTGTCCGGGCCATTGAGACCAATTAAGCCAGACTGAGCAACATAAGTCCGTTTTGCATCGCTTTCAAGCATTACAAACGGTTCGTCGCTGTCTTTATTTTTGTCATGATTGAGTAATTCAATACGAACAATATCGCCACCCTTTGGATTAATCCAAAGATGGTAAAGGTCAGTTTGTACTGAAATTAACTGTTGACTAACAGGTGCAGTGGCATCTGTTGTTTGTTGTGTAGCAGCATTATTTGCTTGCGGCACATCAGTAGCAGCCGTAGCTGTCTGGCCATTTGGTAAATCGGCAGATACTTCATGCGTTACCACCGCAGCATTTTGCTGAGGTTTTTGTTCCGCATTTCCATAATCTTTCTGCCAAGCCAAAATGAGCAAATATGCGACAACAAACATGGCCCCTAGAATTGCAATCCTGGCCCATTGTTGCATAGGTATTACCCCAAGTGGTTAGAGTGATTTTGGTTCAATAAACGTTCACGAAAGGGTACAGCAACGTGAAGCGTTTGAGAATCTATTTGCTGAAATGAAATAAAACGAATTGCTTTTGATGGAACAGGATCATAGCCTGAACCGCCCCAAGGATGACAACGGCAAATACGCTGAACAGCTAGACACACTCCACGTACAGCACCATGTTGATGGACTGCTTCCAAAGAATATTGAGAACATGTTGGAATATAACGACAGCGTGGTCCCAATAAAGGACTAATCGCAATCTGATAGAAACGAATGAGCCAATGCAGCAAACGAACCATTGGTCATCTCTACGCTTGTGGGGAGGTAGCTATTTTTTTATGCTTATTTGCAAGGCGCTGCAATTTTTGCCAAGCAAATTGTAATTGCTGATGCAACTCTGCATTCGGTACCGCCTCTATGCCCATTTTTGGCATAACGACAATATCTAATACATTAGACTGCTGTTGATGCAGGCGAAAACTTTCGCGTGCAAGTCGTTTTACTCGATTTCTTTCATGTGCGCGGCGCACTTTTTTCTTAGCAACAACAATACCCAAACGGCTATTCGGCTGTTCGGAGATTTTTGCTAGAAATAAGAAATGGGGTTGATGCACTTTAAAAAGCGCACCATCGAACACACTTTTATAATCGGCAGCACAGTGTATTCGCACATCTGTGCTAAAGCCGTAAAGTGTTGTCATAACACCCAAGTCTTGACAGTCTTAACTGAAATTAAACAGTTAAGCTGTGACGACCTTTTGCACGACGACGCGCTAATACTTGACGGCCAGCTTTAGTAGCCATGCGAGCACGGAAACCATGAACGCGTTTACGTTTCAACTCAGAAGGTTGGAAAGTACGTTTCATATCGAAACTCCACAAATGATCTTTCAGTAAAGGTTCGCGATTTTAGTGCTCATTGCTTGAGCTGTCAATGAAAAACACGCTTTCTTTCAAAATCTAGGCTGTGATATATCAAGATAATATAAGGATTAGAAATCAGTCAGAAAGTTTTAAATTAAAATATTCACAAACTAAATCATTGTATATATTAATTATTTAAGTTATCTTCAAGTTTACTCACAGATTTATCCACAATCTCAAATTTGTGAATTGGTTTTATGAATTTAAATTTGAATTTAAACCAACCATCAAGTTATCCCCAGAATGGGTCAATCTTATAAATAAATTCAAATTTTAAAATTTAAATTTATTACTATTAGTGTTGATATTTTCTGTGGAAAACGTATTTTTAGATTTAAAAAACAAATAATTACATTGTGGATAACGATGTTTTTATAATTTTGATAGTTTGTGGATAACTTTGTGCTACAATTTATCCACAGCTTGCGGATAAACTTATCCACACGTGATTTAAATTTAAATTTAAACTCAATTTGCGTTTTTTTGATCGATTTCGACTGATTTGTTCATGACAGATGTGGATAAGATGGTTAGAATGGCTGCCCGCTTAGGCGGGGTTGAATTATTTTTTTACGTACAATGGACTGAAATAGGGGTTTCACATGCTTTGGACAGACTGCTTAACTCGCTTGCGACAAGAGCTTTCAGGAAATGTCTATACAATGTGGATACGCCCACTGGTGGCAGAAGATGCAGGTGATAGTCTAAAACTCTATGCACCGAATCCGTATTGGACACGCTATATTCAAGAGCACCATTTAGAACTGATTTCAATTTTAGCGGAACAGTTGTCTGAAGGTCGGGTACGTAAAGTCGAGATTTTGGTTGATTCACGGCCTGGTGCAATTTTATCTGCAGCTGAACAACCGGCAACAACCACCGCAGCATTAGAGTCAACGCCGCAAGTGTCTGCACCGAATCGTCCTAAAAAAGAAAAAGAAGAGACGTCATCAAAGAATAACCGTAAGCGTCAGCTTAACCCATTATTTACCTTTTCCTTGTTTGTTGAAGGCCGTTCCAATCAGATGGCGGCAGAAACCTGTCGTAAAGTACTTACACAACCCGGTGCTTCACAACATAATCCCTTATTTTTGTATGGGCCGACAGGTTTAGGTAAAACCCACTTAATGCAAGCAGTGGGTAATGCATTATTGCAAGCGAAGCCGAATGCACGTGTGATGTACATGACGGCTGAAAGTTTTGTACAAGACTTTGTGAGCTCGTTACAGCAAGGTAAGGTCGAAGAATTTAAGAAAAACTGTCGTTCGTTAGATTTGTTATTGGTGGATGATATTCATTTGTTAGCGGGTAAAGAGGCCAGCTTGGTTGAGTTTTTCTATACCTTCAACGCGTTATTAGATGAATCTAAGCAAATCATTTTAACCTCAGATCGTTATCCAAAAGAACTGACTGAGCTAGATCCAC
Organism: Acinetobacter sp. YH16042; assembly: GCF_013417245.1. Lineage (NCBI taxonomy): Bacteria > Pseudomonadati > Pseudomonadota > Gammaproteobacteria > Moraxellales > Moraxellaceae > Acinetobacter > Acinetobacter sp. YH16042. Next base: position 21,768 of record NZ_VPEJ01000024.1, on the reverse strand, counting down.
GTTTGGTTTCACGTTTTTCGTGGGGCTTATCGGTGGGTGTTGAACCACCAGATATCGAAACTCGTATTGAAATTTTACTGAAAAAAGCGGAAAGCAATGGGGTGGAACTTCCACGGAATTGTGCGCTGTTTATTGCTCAACAAGTGGTTGCTAATGTCCGTGAACTAGAAGGTGCGCTGAATAAAGTCGTAGCCATTTCTCGTTTTAAAGGCACCCCAATCGATCTAGATGTGGTGCGTGAATCGTTAAAAGATGTGTTGGCAATTCGTGCGCGCACCATCAGTACTGAAAACATTCAGCGTGTGGTGAGTGAATATTTCCGTATTCCATTGAAAGAATTGGTTGGTCCAAAACGTACACGTATTTATGCACGTCCACGTCAGTTGGCTATGGGGCTAGCACGTGAACTGACAGGGGATAGTTTCCCTGAAATTGGTATGGCTTTTGGTAATCGTGACCACAGTACTGTGATGCATGCCTGTGAAAAAGTACAAAGCCTGCGTGAAGAAGATCCAATCTTCAATGAGGACTATAAAAACTTGCAACGTCTGCTGCAAAGTTAAGTCTTTTCGTTCAAATTCTGTTCTTGCAATGCGGTATATTCTGCCGCATAGTACACTGCTAAAAAATTAATTTATTTTGTCTATCTTCAGTTTTTAGAGGAATGTATCGTGCGTTTAAAAATCGCGAAAGAAAGCTTACTGAATGTTCTATCACATGTCGTAGGAGCGGTTGAACGTCGCCATACCTTAAATATTTTATCCAATGTAAAAGTACAGGTAACTGAGCAAGCTTTGACCATTACCGGTTCAGATCTTGAAGTGGAACTGGTTGCAAGCACACCACTTACTGAAGGTGCATGTTTACAAGCAGGAGTGACGACTGTTCCTGCACGTAAATTGATGGATATCTGTAAATCATTACCGTCAGCGGCATTGATTGATTTGCAAATTACTGAAGATCAACGTTGTATTTTAAAATCGGGCAACAGTCGTTTTGTATTGGGTACTTTGCCTGCAGAAGACTATCCATTATTAACCACTGAAAATACTCAAGGCACTCAAGTCGGTGTGACTCAACGTGAGTTAAAGCGTTTATTTGAAAAAACGTCTTTTGCCATGGCGGTTCAAGATGTGCGTTTTTATTTGACGGGTACTTTGCTTGAAATTGATGAAAATCAATTGCGTGCAGTAACGACCGATGGTCACCGTTTAGCGATGTGTGAAACAGTGGCAAGCTCGAATGCGACACAAGCAATGCAAGCGATTGTTCCACGTAAAGCTGTAGGTGAATTGCAGCGTCTATTGAGTGTTGAAGACGAGCAATTATCGTTGTTAATTGGTCGTGAATTATTAAATGTAACGATTACCATTGCCAGCCGTGATAAAGAGCAGGGTGATATTACCGTACGTTTCACCACAAAATTGATCGATGGTAAATTCCCTGACTACCGCCGTGTGATTCCACGTGGTGGTGATAAAAATGTGCGCATTGCACATGATGTATTTAAACAATCACTACAACGTGTGGCGATTTTAAGTAATGAAAAATTGCGCGGCGTATTCTTGAAGTTTGATGCGGACACTTTACAACTTCGTGCCAATAACCCTGAGCAAGATGAAGCTATCGAAGATCTCGCAATTCAATATGCTGATGCACCGATGGAAATGTCATTCAATGCACAGTACTTATTGGAAGTTCTGAATGTGTTGGATGGTGATGATGTTGCAATGACCATGACAGAAGCCAACCAATCTGTATTGGTACAAGATCCACAACAACAAGATCAAACCTATGTTGTGATGCCAATGCGTGTTTAATTCGGACTGACGTCTCAATTATTATGCATATCACGCGTTTACATGTAGAACGTGTTCGAAATTTAAAGACGGTTGCACTCTCTGGGTTGCAACCGTTTAATGTCTTTTATGGGCAAAATGGTTCAGGTAAAACGTCTGTATTAGAAGCAGTACATTTGCTGGCAACCGGACGTTCTTTTCGAACCCATATTCCGAAAAACTATATTCAAAATAATAGCCCTGACGCTGTTGTCTTTGCGCAGTCTGCAACAGACCGCATTGGTATGCAAAAAATGCAGTCGGGCGAGCAAGTGATTAAAGTCAATGGCGACCTAGTGGGGACACAAGGGCAGTTGGCTAAGATTTTACCGCTACAACTCATCGACCCACAAAGTACGGATATCATTGATCATGGTGCGAAGCCACGACGTCAACTTTTAGATTGGTTGATGTTCCACGTGGAACCGGAGTTTTACCATACATGGCAATATTATGCACGGGCATTAAAACAACGGAATAGTTTGCTGAAATCACGACGTCATTTGAGTTTGTCTGACTTAGAACCGTGGAACAAAATGCTCAGTGACTATGGTGAGATCTTGCATAGTCTGCGCAGTAATGTGGTGGAACAGTGGATTCGATATTTTCAACAAGATCTAGAAGCCTTATTGCCTGATTTAACAGTGACACTGGAATACAATGCAGGCTTTCATGCCGAAACAGGGCTGTTGAATGATCTGACCAATCAGCATTTTAAAGACTGCGAGCGTGGCTATACCGAGTATGGTCCGCACCGTGCAGATTTAAGGTTAAAAACCGCTATGGGGGATGCAGATGTTGTACTCTCTCGTGGGCAAAAAAAGTTATTGATCATGGCGTTAAAACTGTCACAGATTGCAATGCTACATGCTTGTAATAAGGAAACTGTGGTATTATTAGATGATCTGACAGCAGAATTAGATTTAACCGCACAACAGCGTTTAATTGAGCGTTTAAGCCATCTTGGTAGTCAAGTTTTTATTACCACTTTAGACCATGATTCAGTGCAAAAACACTTACATGATTTATCTATTTCTTATCAATTATTCAAAGTTGAAAATGGTACGGTGCAGGCTGTTGTGCAATGAAATACCACCTTTGGATAGACCTATTTTTCACTAGGGAGAAACCATGAGTTCAGAAGATCAAGCTGCTTCTCAAACAGAACAAACCATAGAAAAAGCTTATGATTCCTCTAGCATCAAAGTATTACGTGGTCTAGACGCTGTACGTAAGCGTCCGGGCATGTATATTGGTGATACTGACGATGGTACTGGCCTACACCACATGGTGTTTGAAGTTGTCGATAACTCAATTGATGAAGCGTTGGCAGGTCATTGTGACGAGATCAATGTAACCATTCATGAAGATGAATCTGTAAGCGTATCGGATAACGGTCGTGGTATTCCTACCGACATTCACCCAGAAGAAGGTGTTTCTGCAGCAGAAGTGATTTTGACGATTCTGCATGCGGGCGGTAAATTTGACGATAACAGCTATAAAGTTTCAGGCGGTCTACACGGTGTAGGTGTATCCGTGGTGAATGCGCTTTCAAGCAAGCTCGAATTAACCATTCATCGTGCAGGTCAAATCCACCAGCAAGAATATAAACACGGTGATTCCGTGTATCCATTAAAAGTGGTGGGTGAGACAGATCGTACAGGTACACGTGTACGTTTCTGGCCAAGTGCTGAAACCTTCAGTCAAACGATTTTTAATGTCGATATTTTGGCGCGTCGTTTACGTGAATTATCGTTCCTGAATGCAGGTGTGCGAATTGTGCTACGTGACGAACGTATCAATTTAGAGCACGTTTATGACTATGAAGGTGGTTTGTCTGAGTTTGTGAAATATATCAACCAAGGCAAAACTCATCTGAATGATATCTTCCATTTTACCACTCAAGCGGATAATGGCATTGGTGTAGAAGTTGCATTGCAGTGGAACGATTCTTATCAGGAAAATGTTCGTTGCTTTACCAACAACATTCCACAAAAAGATGGCGGTACGCATTTAGCGGGTTTCCGTGCTGCATTAACCCGTGGCTTAAACAGCTACATGGAAAGCGAAAACTTACTCAAAAAAGAGAAAGTGGCGGTTTCTGGTGATGATGCACGTGAAGGTTTAACTGCGATTGTTTCGGTGAAAGTGCCTGATCCAAAATTCTCTTCGCAAACCAAAGAAAAATTGGTGTCGAGCGAAGTGAAAACTGCGGTTGAGCAAGCCATGAATAAATCGTTCTCTGAATATCTTTTAGAGAACCCACAAGCCGCTAAATCGATTGCAGGCAAGATTATTGATGCAGCACGTGCGCGTGATGCAGCACGTAAAGCACGTGAAATGACACGTCGTAAGAGTGCGCTGGATATTGCTGGTTTGCCAGGTAAATTGGCCGATTGTCAGGAAAAAGATCCTGCATTGTCTGAACTTTACTTAGTCGAAGGTGACTCTGCGGGCGGTTCTGCAAAACAAGGCCGTAACCGTAAGATGCAAGCGATTTTGCCGCTGAAAGGTAAAATCCTCAACGTGGAACGTGCACGTTTTGACAAGATGATTTCTTCACAAGAAGTGGGAACACTGATTACTGCTTTAGGTTGTGGTATTGGCCGTGAGGAATATAACCCAGATAAACTGCGTTATCACAAAATCATCATCATGACCGATGCTGACGTCGATGGTTCGCACATTCGTACGCTACTGTTGACCTTCTTCTTCCGTCAAATGCCAGAACTTGTGGAACGTGGATATATTTATATTGCACAGCCACCGTTGTATAAGCTGAAAAAAGGCAAGCAAGAACAGTACATCAAAGATAATGATGCGCTTGAGACTTACCTGATTTCAAATGCAATTGATGAGCTTGAATTACACATCAGTGCAGAAGCACCAGCCATTCGTGGTGAGGCTTTAGCGGGTGTGATTGCGGATTATCAAACCTCTCAAAAGAGCTTGCATCGTCTGACTGTACGTTATCCTGCAAGTGTGTTGGATGGTTTATTGGCAGTAGAAGGCTTTAAGTTAGATCACGCAAATAACCAAGACTATGTACAGACTTGGGGTGAGCAACTACGTGCCAATATTGAGAAAACTCAACCTAGCTTACGTCCTGAATTAAGCTTAGAAACTTTTGAGCATGAAGATACCGAAGGCAATAAGTCAGCGACCTATTTCCCGCGTATTACCATCTATGTTCATAACTTACCGCACCAATACTTGTTAGATTCAGGTCTATTGGGTTCAGGTGAATATGCACGTTTACTCAAAAATTCGAAGAGTTGGTTCACCTTATTGGAAGAAGGTGCTTACCTACAAAAAGGTGAGCGCAAAATTCCAGTAAATAGCTTCCATCAGGTTTGGCAAAACATCCTACAAGACTCACGCCGTGGCATGATGATTCAGCGCTATAAAGGTTTGGGTGAGATGAATGCTGAACAGCTTTGGGAAACCACAATGGATCCTGAGAACCGTAACATGCTGCAAGTAACGGTACAGGATGCGATTGAAGCTGATCGTATGTTCTCTTGTTTGATGGGTGATGATGTGGAACCACGTCGTGCTTTCATTGAAGAAAATGCGTTAAATGCGGATATTGATGCCTAAATTCTGATTACAGAATCATTCAAAAAAGCACTCTTCGGAGTGCTTTTTTTTGTGCTATCTTAAATAAAATTGAATATTAAATCGCCAATTTGTGTTTTATAAAATTGACTTATTCTGATGCTAAGCTCAAATCAAATTGAACTTAGCAGCTAAAAATAAGAGGTCTATATATGATGGACAATCAACTTGAACACATTCGTGACATCTGGGTAAATGCATTTTTTACCGGAAATTATACCGTTCTTGCCGAATACGAAGATGAGCACTTTAAGGTGGTTTATGAGCAAGACGGGCGTGTCGAAAGTAATTATATCCGCTATGAACGTATTGCACATGCAGTGAAAAATGGGGTTTGGAAACCACAAAAACCAGACGTAGAATTTGAAGAATATGAGTTTAATCGTGACCAAACTGAGTGCAAAATTTTAATTGGTTTAGCTGAAACACAGCAGCAAATACAGGAAATCTGGCATTTTGATCAAACCTGGAAAATACAAGAATTACGCTTTTTAAAGGCAAAAAAAGTCCATCCTTCTGCCTTATCTTAAACAATAAAAAGTTTAAATTGATGTAGTCAGTGGAGATAAAATGCATCCATCTTATAAATGTGGGTAAGTTTTGTGAATTTTCACATTTAATAGTGTTCAACATCAAAGTCATTTATAATTGTGGATAATATCATTTAAAAATATTTATCCACAAAAAAGGTGGTTCGATATTTTGAATTTAAAAAATAAAAATGAATTTAAAACCAAGATTTGAATTTAAAAATGGCTTTTATGGATAACTATGGCAATGAGTTTGATGTGAAGTATATTTTTTGAATTCATTTACAAAGTTAGGGTAAAAGCTATCGCTGAATTTTTAGATTCTTTCCGAATAGAAATGCCTTAACGATGCAATAACCAGTTGGATATGAACATTCGATTTTTTAAATATTTTTTAGATTTATAGTGTGATTATTATTGTGAAGTATAAATAAAAAATCGCCGTGGAACATTTAAATTTCACGGCGATTGATTTTTTGAGCTTAAGTTAGGTTTTCTTAATAATGCAAATCTAGGGTTTTGCTTTTTAAATTAAGCCTCAAAACTACTTTCCATTTCTTCTAATTCCATCATTAATTCAAGCATTTGCTCTTCGACAGATTCAAGTTTGGCTTTTAATTCTGTTTGCTCATTCATCAGTTTGAGTAAGTCATCTTTACGACTGGCTTCATATAAAGCACTGTCTGCTAATAATTCCTCGATTTCGTTTAAGCGTGGTTGAATTTTGCTGATTTGCGCTTCATTTTTTTCAATGTTTTTACGAATCGGGCGGGTCAATTCACGCTGACGTGCAGCTTCTTTACGTTGCGCTTCTTTATCGACTTTGGAAATCGTCGGTTTAGTTTCAACTTGAGATTTGATGGGAGTCGGGGCTTGTTGACTATTTTTCATCATGTCGATCCGTGCTTGACGCAGCCAATCGGCATAAGCCACGAGGTCACCATCAAATTCGCGACATTTCCCATGATGTACCAATAATAATTCGTCACAAACACTGGCAATCAATTGACGTTCATGCGAAACCAAAACCACAGCGCCTTCAAAGTCTTGTAATGCCATAGTTAGCGCATGACGCATATCAAGGTCTAAATGGTTGGTCGGTTCATCTAGAATTAAAACATTGGGGCGCTGCCAAACAATCAAAGCCAAAGCCAATCGTGCTCGTTCACCGCCTGAAAAGCCTTCACTTGGTGTATCCATGCGTTCGCCACTAAAACCAAAACTGCCTAAGAATGAACGTAATGCAGCTTCACTGATTTTTTTGTCAGCGATTCGAGATAATTGCAACATTGGGCTGGCATTGCCATCTAAAGCATCCATTTGATGCTGTGCAAAATAGCCAATATTCAACAGTTCCGAGGCTTTGCGTGTCCCTTGTAATAAGGGAAGGTCACCAACCAAGGATTTAATTAAGGTTGATTTACCTGCACCATTCATTCCCAGTAAACCAATACGACTGTTTGGGGTAATCTGTAAATTCACATTGGTGGCAATCAGTTTGTCACCATAGCCAATGTCGACATGTTCCATTTGTAACAGCGGCGAGCTCATTTTGGTTGGCTCACGGAAACTAAAGGTAAATGGCGTATCGACATGCGCGGCAGAAAGTTCCTGCATACGTTCTAATTGTTTAATACGGCTTTGAGCCTGCTTAGCTTTAGTCGCTTTGGCTTTAAAGCGGTCAATAAATTTTTGGAGATGCGCACGGGTTTCAAGTTGTTTTTCATAGGCTTGTTGTTGTTGTGCCAAGCGCTCAGAACGGGTACGTTCAAAGGTTGAATAGTTACCGGTGTAAAGCGTCAGCTCTTGATTTTCGATGTGTAAAATATGATCAGTCACCGCATCTAAGAAATCACGGTCATGTGAAATCAAGATCAGTGTGCCTTCATAAGCTTTTAACCAATCTTCTAACCACAAAATCGCATCTAAGTCTAAGTGGTTGGTTGGTTCATCGAGTAATAAAAGGTCAGAACGGCTCATCAGGGTACGCGCAAGGTTTAAACGCATACGCCAACCACCTGAAAAGCTTGAAACATTGAGCTGGGACTGATGTTCAAAGAAACCCAGGCCAGCCATCAGCTGTGAGGCTTTGGATGGTGCTGTATAGCCATGGATTTCATCAAATCGGCCATATAAGTGTGCCAACGCTTCATTGTCTAATTGCTCTGGATGTTCAAGTTTATGTTGTATATCCCAATATTCTTCATCGCCTGATAGAACGAAATCAATCGCTTTCATATCGAGTGCTTTGATTTCTTGCGCCATATGCGCGACGGTCCATACCGCAGGACGAGTTAATGAACCACCATCAGATTCCATTCCACCTAAAAGTGCAGAAAAAAGAGTCGATTTACCCGCACCATTTACACCGGTTAAGCCGATTTTCCAGCCTGGATGCAATTGCATAGATGCTTTTTGAAATAAAACACGCCCACCGCGACGAATGGAAAGTTGGTCTAACTGAATCATGGAACTAACTAAACAAGAAGAATGTGAGGCTATTCTAATGGATGGCTTTGCAAAAGAAAAAACAAAGCATCGCAACCATCTGAAAAAATGTGACAGATTCCACGTATTTAGGTATATTGAACTGGCTTTAGTATTAAAAAAATATTTCAAGTTGTTGTTTTAAATGGATTAATAAAACATATTGGGAATATAAGAAATGAGAAAAGGAATTTTAATTTTATCGCTTCTTTCAGGTGTGATGTCTGCACAAAGCTATGCCAATCAGAAGGTCTGTGTGTTCGATTTACTTGGAAAAGCAGGGGAATCTTATAAGCTAATGGAAGAGTGGTCTCTAGCCAGTAAGGCATGGGGAGCACAAGTTCAACTGATTTCATATCAAGATGAATCCAAAGTCGATAAAGATTTTAAAGAAGGGAAATGTGACGCATTTTATATGACCTCGATGCGGGCACGTGCGTATAACAAATTTGCTGGTTCGATTGATGCCATTGGCGGTGTACCGAACAATACCATCGCACAAAAAGCCATTACCTATGTCTTAGATAAGCGGAACAGTAAGCGACTGATTACCAATTCAGGTAAAGATAGTTATGAAGTGGCAGGGATTGGGCAAATTGGTTCAGCCTATATTTTTGTCCGTGATCGCAATATCAATAATTTAGAAAAAGCTGAAGGTAAAAAATTTGCCATTTTGCATTATGACTATGCGCAAAAAGAGATGGTCGACCGTGTCGGCGCTGTGCCAGTCATGTCGGAAATTTCCAATTTTATTCGCAAATTTAATCAGGCCGAAGTTGAAATTGTGGCTGCGCCGGCTTATGCCTTTAAGCCACTCGAAATTTCAAAAGGCTTAGGCACTACTGGGGCGATGGTGAATTTTCCTGTGGTGAATGTCACGGCAGACCTGATTATTCGTAACAATAAATTCCCAGATGGTTTTGCTGAACCCTCTCGGCAATGGTTCGTTAAACAATTACCGAAAAGTTTTGCCATGGTAAAACGCATGGAAGCTGAAATTCCTGCCAAATATAAGATGAATCTCAGCAAAGATGATCAGTTGAAATATCAGAAAATTTTGCGTGAAGGACGGATGGATTTAACCAAACAAGGAATCTACGACTCCACCATGATGACGGTACTGAAAAAAGCACGTTGTACGATTGAGCGAACCAATTTTGAGTGTTCAGTGGCGGGTGAATAAGCTTTTTTCTGTATTTCTTTGTAAAGTTTCATAAAAAGGCTGTAAATGCAAAAAGCCTTTTTTGCATACAACATGATGATTATATTTATAATTTTGCCTTAAATAAAAAAGTGATATTAATCACAAAAAAACAGAATGTGCCAAAATGACATAAATAAATGGAGTAAATGCTCTATTTTTTTTAAATTAACTTGCTTAATATCGGCGTTGTGTAAGGACACCTCTGAACCATAAAAAGATTTGAAAGGAAAATAGAATGAAAAAAACGCTCCTATCATTGGCTACATTTGCTGCAATTGGCTTTGCTGGTTCAGCTCAGGCAGCAAAAGTAGATATCTGTGTATTTGACTTACTGGGTAAGTCAGGTGAGTCATACCAAATGGCTCAGGAATGGGCGCTTGCAGCAAAAGGCTGGGGTGCTGAAATTAACTTAATTCCGCGTCAAGATGAAGCAGTAGCCGACAATGATTTTAAAGCGGGTAAATGTGATGGCGTATTTATGACGGCAATGCGTGCTCGTCAATACAATAAATTTGCAGGTTCGATTGATGCGCTTGGTGGCGCACCGAGCAATGCAATTGCGCAACGTGCGATTACCTTTGCATTAGACCAACGTAATGCTGCAAAAATGGTCAGCAACCTAGGTGGTAAGAAATACGAAGTGGCGGGTATTGCTCCACTGGGTTCAGCATTCATCTTTGTCAAAGACAAAAAAATTGACTCAATTGAAAAAGCAGCAGGTAAAAAGTTTGCAGTATTAGGCTATGACGAAGCACAAAAAATCATGGTGCAACGTGTCGGCGCTCAAGCTGTGGTTTCAGATGTATCTAACTTTGTGGCGAAGTTTAATAATGGTCAGGTCGATATGGTGGGTGCGCCTGCGTATGCCTACAAACCATTAGAGATTTATAAGGGTTTAGGTACCAATGGTGCGATGTTTAACTTCCCAGTTTTACAAGTGACCGCGGACTTTATTATTCGTCCTGATCAGTTCCCAGCAGGCTTTGGTCAAAAATCTCGTGATTGGTTTGTGAAACATTTACCGAAGAGTATTGCGATGATTAACCGTTTAGAGGCGGGTATTCCTGCGAAATATAAACTTAACTTAAGTGCAGAAGATAAAACCAAATATCAAAAATTATTGCGTGAAGGTCGTATGGATATGACGAAACGTGGCATTTATGATGCGGGCATGATGTCAGTATTGAAAAAGGCACGTTGTTCTGTCGATAAAGCCAATTTTGAATGTTCACTTAGCGGCGAATAAACTGATATTTAAAGAAAAAAGCCTGGATTTATCCGGGCTTTTTTTCGCAAATGCACAGGTCATTTTCGCCATTGAGTCAGCAAAATATTCAGGTAATCTAAATTGAAATCGAGGGCTGTGAGTATATTTAATCATACTCCGCATGACCCAAAAATCAAAAAATGGTTAAAACAAAAACAGTAAAAAACAAGGAAAGTCAGTATGAAACAATGGACAAAGGCATTGAGTATTGCTGCTGCGTTAATGGCGGTGAATGGCGTAGCTCAAGCAAAGCAAGTGGTGTGTGTATTTGATTTGGTGGGTAAAAATGGTGATGTTTTTACCCTGATGAGAGATTACCAATTGGCGGCAAAAAACTGGGGCGCAGACATTGAGCTCCGCGTCAGTCAAAATGAAGCGGTGATTGCGGAAGATTTTAAAGCCGGTAAATGTGATGGGATCAGTGTCACAGGTATGCGTGGTCGTCAATTTAATAATTTTACCGGTTCTTTAGATGCGATTGGTGCGATTCCAGATTTGAAATTGGCCGTAAAAGTTATGCAAGGCCTTGCGAGTCCAACGTTTGCAAAGAGCATGGTCAATAGTAAATATGAAGTGGTAGGTGTGATTCCTGTAGGTGATGCCTACCTGTTGGTGAATGACCGTAGTATCAATACTGTCGCTAAAGCAGCAGGTAAAAAAATTGCGGTGCTTGATTATGATGAAGCGCAGAAAATTATGGTGCAACAGGTGGGGGCTCAAGCGGTCAGTGCTGACGTGACCAATTTTGGCTCTAAATTTAACAATGGTCAGGTGGATATTATTGGTGCACCTGCAGCGGTGTTTAAACCCTTGGAGTTACATAAAGGTTTAGGTAGTAAAGGTGCAATTGTTAATTATCCAATTTTACAAGTGACGGGTAATATCATTATTCGCCCAGATAAATTCCCAGCGGGATATGGGCAAAAATCACGTGATTGGGTCAAAACACAATTACCTCGTGCATTCACGATATTAGGCAAAATGAAGTCAGAAATCCCAGCTAAATATTGGATGGATGTTCCAACGGCAGACAAAGCTGGCTATCAAAAAATGATGCGTGAAGCGCGTATTGATTTGACTAAACGTGATATCTACGACAAGCGAATGATGAAATTATTATGGCAATTCCGCTGTAAACAAGACCCGAAAAACTTCGAATGTGCATTACAGGACGAAAACTATAAATAAGTTTTAAATGAATCTTGAGAAAAATACTCTGATTTAACTTTAAACTGTGAAGACTGACCATATATTGAGTATGTTATACTTGAAACATGGTCTTTTCTTTTTAAAGACACCCCAATGACTCAGAGGAATCCATCATGAATGCTCAAGCACTTGTGCTGACTGACAATGCTGCCAATAAAGTACGCCAATTGCGTGACAGTGAAGGTAATCAAGACCTCATGTTACGTGTATATGTGACTGGTGGTGGTTGTTCAGGTTTCTCATATGGATTTAATTTTGCAGAAAGCCAAAACGAAGATGATGCTGAATTTGTCAATGAAGACGTGAAAATGTTGGTGGATTCACTTAGTTATCAATATTTAGTTGGTTCAACAGTCGACTATATTGAAGGTTTAGAGGGTTCTCGTTTTGTGGTACAAAACCCGAATGCGACAACCACGTGTGGATGTGGATCTTCATTCTCGATCTAATCACGATGATGAATTGAGCCATAAAAAAGCCCTCATTTTGAGGGCTTTTTTAATGTTTAAAATCGATATTAGGCTTCAAATTTTAGCGCTTCTAACAGATCTAAAATCACTGTGGTCACGTCTTGACTCAATTGATAATTATTAAAAATTTCATAAGCCGTAATGGTGATATCGGTATCACTCGGAAGCAGGCGTTGTTCTTCTTCGATGAGGTCACGGATCGGCAATAGGGTTTGTTTGACCTGTAAATGCAAGACATCTTTAAACTCAAGATTTTCGTCTTCGAGTTCAATGAGTTGCTCATTAAAAAATGGTAAAAGTACCGCATGGAGATAAGGTTGAATTTCGGTAATATCAAAAAGCTCAATATCACGGGTTTGTTCAATCGTGCTGATGTGGTCATTCACTTCAATTAAGATATGGTAGTAACTCACATTGCTCTCCACGGAAGATGTCATTGATATAAGGGGATTATTGCAGATCAACAATAACATGAAATGCTGATTTTTGTTGGTGAATCCTGCAATATCCTTATAAATTGTATGGTTTTTTATGCTCAGGGCACACTAGCGATAATACAGTAAGCTTTGGTCTGCTGGCATCAGTTTAAAGTTTTCTAATTGTTGCGCGCCCAAGATTGGGTACATTAATGCAGTAGGGTCATTATGGTGAGATAAGCCGAGAGCATGTCCGAGTTCGTGGGCAAGGGTGAGGCGTAAATCATCTTCGGCATCAAATTGATAAATCTGAATCTGATCTCCCATAAAGACACCTTTATGAAACTCTCTTGCAGGAAAGCGCTGACTGGCTTGTATCAAGCTTGCATTATATTGATCGATTTGCTGGTTATAGCTTGAGACTTGTTGATTAAATTGATCATTTTGCTGATTAAATCGATCTATTTCTTGGTCTAATAGCATTGCTTGTGCTTTGACTTGCGCAAGTTCTCTTTCAACGCGTTGCATGTTGGGGCCTTGCGCATGCTCGATTCGGCTCCAACCCATACGTTCTTGCGACAGTTGTACTATTTCAGCACGGATCATGGCTTGTTTTGATCGGAGCTGTTGCTCATTCATCTCCAGACCTTTTCTCGAATTTGCTAAGTTCTCGGCATATAAATCATTACGGGCTTTATCTGCGGCTAAGGTCTTTTGGACTTGCTTATAGGCATTGTATTGTTCTTGACGATCATCATAAATTAGATGGATTGCCAGTTGTGCATTTGGGTCATAGATAAATAATGGTTTGAGTGTCCCTTTATGCCATATCTCTGCGGCTTCTTGGCTAAGTTGAATGACTTGTTGCTGGCTTAATCCAAAACGCGGATCGACATCAGCAACCCGATAACGCAGTCGGGTATCGAGAGGGTGTAAAAGTCGATCTGAAATTGAATTAAATTTCAGTTGAGGATGCTGCTTGGTTTGATAGATCCACCAAGTACTCAAAACGATGACAACAATAATTAAAATCAAACGCATAGAGTCGCAAAACTTGATTATATTACATTAATTTAACTGAAATTTAGCGCTATGCAAATCTAAGTTTAGATTGATAGTGAGTCGAAAAGAATGTGGCTGTTTGAACGTTTGCGTGTTATTTGAATATTGCCTGATGCAGATAAAATCATCCAAAAAAAAAAACCGCGCTTTCGCGCGGTCTTTTTGAGCTTTGAAAGACTCAGTTAAAGCGACAAATTATTTTTTGTCATCTTTAACTTCAGTGAACTCAGCATCTACAACGCCGTCATCTGCTTTTTGAGCTTGACCTTCAGCGCCTTGGAAAGCGTTAGGATCAAAACCTTCAGCACCGCCTTGACCTTGTGCAGCTTCATAAGCACGTTGAGTGATCGGCATAATGATGTTTTGAAGTGCTTCAGTTTTCGCTTTGATTGCATCTACATCGTTTTCTTTAGTCGCTGCTTCGAGCTCAGCTACAGCAGCATCGATTGCAGATTTCTCATCAGCAGTTACCTGTTCACCAAGATCTTTTACTGCTTTTTGAGCAGAAGAAACAAGTGCATCAGCTTCGTTACGTGCTTTCGCTAATTCTTCAAATTTACGATCTTCTTCAGCATTCGCTTCAGCATCTTTGATCATCGCTTCAATTTCAGCATCGCTCAAACCAGAGTTAGCTTTAATTTGAATTGATTGCTCTTTACCTGTGCTCTTATCTTTTGCAGATACTTTCAAGATACCATCAGCGTTGATGTCAAATGATACTTCAATTTGTGGTACACCACGTGGAGCAGGTGGAATATCGCCCAATTGGAAGTTACCCAACAATTTGTTTTGTTGAGCCATTTTACGTTCACCTTGGTAAACTGAAATGTCTACAGCTGGTTGGTTGTCTGCAGCAGTTGAGAACACTTGAGATTTCTTCGCAGGAATCGTGGTGTTTTTCTCAATGATCGCTGTTAACACGCCACCCATTGTTTCAATACCAAGTGTAAGCGGAGTTACGTCAAGAAGAAGTACGTCAGTTTTATCACCTGAAAGTACTGCACCTTGAATCGCAGCACCCATCGCTACAGCTTCATCTGGGTTCACGTCTTTACGTGGCTCACGGCCGAAGAACTCTTGTACTTTTTGTTGTACAAGTGGCATACGAGACTGACCACCCACCAAGATTACGTCAGAGATGTCAGAGGTTGAAAGACCTGCATCTTTAAGTGCAATCTTACATGGTTCAATTGTACGAGCAACCAATTCAGCAACTAAACCTTCAAGTTTAGAGCGAGTCACGTTGATCACTAAGTGTTTAGGACCAGTCGCATCTGCTGTGATGTATGGAAGGTTGATTTCTGTTGCATTCGAAGAAGAAAGCTCGATTTTTGCTTTTTCAGCAGCTTCTTTTAAACGTTGAAGTGCAAGCGGATCTTGTTTCAAGTTTACGCTTTGTTCTTTCTTGAACTCTTCAACCAAGTATTCAATTAATGCATTATCGAAGTCTTCACCACCAAGGAATGTATCACCGTTTGTAGACAATACTTCGATTTGTTGGTCGCCATCAAGGTCAGCGATTTCAATGATTGATACGTCGAAAGTACCACCACCTAAGTCGTAAACCGCAACTTTACGGTCGCCTTCTTTTTTGTCCATACCGAACGCAAGTGCAGCAGCTGTTGGTTCGTTGATGATACGTTTAACATCTAAACCAGCAATTTTACCTGCATCTTTAGTCGCTTGACGTTGAGCATCGTTAAAGTACGCAGGAACAGTAATTACCGCTTCAGTTACTGTTTCACCAAGGTAGTCTTCAGCTGTTTTTTTCATCTTTTTCAAGATTTCAGCAGAGATTTGTTGTGGTGCAAGTTTCTTGTCATTTACATCAACCCAAGCATCGCCATTGTCAGCTTTGATGATTTTGTAAGGTACAAGGCCGATATCTTTTTGCACAGCTTGGTCTTGGTACTTACGACCGATCAAACGTTTGATTGCAAATAATGTGTTTTTAGGGTTAGTCACTGCTTGACGCTTAGCAGATTGACCGACAAGGATCTCGCCATCTTTATACGCAATAATAGATGGAGTTGTACGAGCGCCTTCAGCGTTGTCGATTACTTTTACTTTGTCGCCTTCAAGTACTGCTACGCAAGAGTTTGTAGTACCTAAGTCAATACCAATGATTTTCGCCATTTGGATGTTTCCTCTAAAATTCTTTTATTCCCAAACTCTTCCCTTTCTCAAAGGGAAATAAAAAGGGATTTACTTGTTATCCGATATGAGAGCCAATCAAAAATTTTCAAGTAATATTAGTTAAAATTTTTAATTCGTCTCAGAAAATTTGGGTTTATGCACCAACCATAACCATAGCTGGACGTAATAGACGACCGTTTAAGCTATAGCCTTTTTGCAATACTGTCCCGATTTCATTCGATTTGGCATTTGGATCGATGCCCACAGCTTGGTGAAGATCTGCATTGAAACCATTTGCAGTATCCACAGCAACCACACCAAATTTTTCTAAAGTGCTGAGCAATGATTTCAGCGTAAGCTCTACACCTTCAGATAAACCTGATTTTTCATCACCTGCCGCAGCGATGGCGCGTTCAAGGTTATCGACTGAATCAAGCAATTGTTTTGCAAATTTTTCCAGCACAGTATCTTTATGCTTTTCAGATTCGCGTTGAATACGCTCTACACTTTTTTGCGCTTCATATACGGCATTTGCAGTACGTGCTTTTTCAAGTTTTAAGCTTTCTTCTAAATTGGTGATTTGTGCTTGTAAATCTTCAACTGAAACTTCAGCTTGCTCGTTTTCAGCTTGAGTTTGCTGTTCTGCTTGCTCTTGTTGAAGATCTTGAGCGTCTTGGTTTTGCTCAGTCGCCATTGATTTACTCCGTTTAAATGGGTTCTTAAACATGTTCAGTCCTTATAGCTGTGTGTTCAAACGACATCGATGCGTAACTGCCATGCGTTTTGAATTCATGATTAATAAAAGAAATCGGGGCAGGGGATAAAAATTCAAGCGAAGTCAGCGATTAAATGCAGTTTTTTATTCAAATAAATGGTTTTTCAGCCAAATATCGACTGCAAAATTAAATTCTATGAAAATATAAATTATTGATTTGAATGTATAATCATATTTTGATCGGATTTATAGATTTTCATCATAAATTTTAACGGTTTCTCTTTGTGCCTGAAAATTTGCATAATTTATCTATCGGAAGTGACCATATCCACTGGAGAGAGGGATATGGTGACTACCTCTAGATTTTAGAAACACTTTTCCATGCTGATTTCCCAAGAATCAGCATTTTTTTTGCCTCAAAAAATAGTGGTTAATATTTATACATAAAAACTCTTAGTATCAGTTTTATTAAATATTTCACAAAAAATGATCAGCACAGTATTCTTTGTTTCAGATTCTATCGCTGTAGTTTCTTAATTTATTTCAAATGTGTTTTTCATGGCCTGCTTCTCTCATAAGCAGGCTTTTTTTTGCATGAAATTTATAAAAACAGCCACTTAAGTAACTGAGTTGCAAGTTTTGTTGAACTTTGTTGTATTCAAAAGCTGTGATCACGCTTTATTCAAAAATCATTTATATTTATTTTTTTAATAAAAAACAAAGCACTTGAGTTAAAAAAATGATGTAAAGCCTCAATATAAAAGAAAACTGCCTGATTAATAAAACATTTCATAAGCTGTACCGTGCCTCGTACAAAGTACAACTCAGAAGGTGGGAACTTCACAGAATTATTTTCCATTATGACTCGGGCAAAGTTGAGCTTTGCTTTTAATGATTCAATGAAGGAAATAATGAAGATGAAAAAAATTGGTTTATTCGCTGTCGCAGTTTTAGGTTTTGGTTTAGCTGCGGTAGGTTGTACTTCTCAAGAAACTGTAGAATCTCCAGAAACCGCACAAGTAACGTCTGCAACTGAAGCATCTGTAACGACAGAGCAATCGGGTGCTGTGGTTCAAGCAGATCCATCAGCTCAAGGTGCTGAAGTTCAATCTGCGCCTGCACCACAACCTACAATTCAGCAATAAGATTGTTTAATGCTCTCTGACCTGTAACAACAGGCAGTCAAGAATAGACAGAAGATAGGATGCCTCTTCTGTCTATTTTCTTTTCTATTGCTTTTTTTTACCTTTTCTATTTTTAGTGAACGAAAAAAAAGCCCATCATGTAGATGAGCTTTTTACTTTTAACCGATCTGCAAAAACAACAATTAACGGCGATTTTCCCACGCGCGACGACGTTCTTCAGCCGCTTTACGTTGTTGATCTGATGCCTTTCTTAAATCTTGAATATTTTTTTTGCGCTCTTGCTCAATTTGTTTTCTACGATCTTGACTGGCTTTACGGCGCTGTTCTTCTAAGCGCTGACGCTCTTTGCTGACTTTTTGACGATCTTGTTCAGCACGTTTACGACGTTCAGCTTCAGAGTATTTACGCTGTTGTTCTAGACGTTGACGTTCGAGTTCGTTTTTACGACGATCCCACTCTTGTTGATTTTTACGATTCTGTTCCCAGTTACGCTGGTCAAGTTGCTGCTTTCTACGTTCGAGCTCTAAACGATTACGTTGTTGTTGCTGACGTTCCCATGTACGGCGGTCTTGTTCATAACGACTGTCGTAACGGCGATCATAACGATTATCATAGCGTCGATCATTATTATCATAACGGCGGTCATAACGTTGATCATAACGTCCATCGTAGTAACCATCTTCAGGGAATGCTACGCAGCCTACAGCCAAAAAAGCAGTCGCAAAAGACAGAAGGATGATCTTTTTAGCCATGGTGAGTATCCTTTATCGAGAATGGGTTAGCATAATCAACCCATAAAACTTGGGTAAATTGTCAATGACAACTCTATAAAAGAAGATTAGCTTAACTAGGTCTGTACTATGTATGTCGATGTTGAGACTTATATGTGAATATGGTCACATTTGACCTAGATCATGTAGAAAGTATGAAGAGCATAATTCGAAGGATAGAGCATGTTTGCATTGAATGAATCACTTAAAAATATGAAAGATAAAGGCCAAGGTACGGCTGCTCGGTTACTTGATCGTCTTCCTAACTTTGCCAAAGAAAGCCTCGCAAAACGTCTCGATTATCCGTTTATTTTTCCAGAATTAGATCCGCTGGTGAAATGCATGATGGCGGCTCAACTCAAGCAAGGTAAGTCAGGCTTTGTGACCGAAGACTATGTGAAGTCTCGTAAATTATTTGATTTACAGATGGAGTCGATCAAGACCAAGCCGACTTTTGTGAAACAAGTGCAAGATATACGTCTACCTTTACAAAGTGCTACGCTGTTTGCGCGTCATTATCATCCTGCTCCAAATAAAAAATTACCGATGATCGTGTTCTATCACGGTGGTGGTTTTGTGGTGGGTGGTCTAGACACGCATGATGAAGTTTGTCGTTTATTGGCCGTGCATGCCAAAGCACAAGTTTTAAGTATTGATTATCCACTCACGCCAGAGGCCAGCCCAGCTCAATTAATGCAAAGTTGTGAAGATGCCTTGGCTTGGACTTATCAAAATAGTCGTCAGTTTAAAATTCTAAAAAATCGAATTGCGGTGGCAGGGGATAGTGCAGGCGGCAATATTGCTACCGCAGTTGCGCAGCGCAGTGCTCAGAAAGTTTTTGCCCCGCAAGCTCAGCTATTAATTTATCCTGTGGTGGATTTCAAAAGTCGCCACCCATCTTTCTATGCTTATAAAGATGGTTTGGTTCTGACTGAAAAAGATATTGATGTCGTAACTGCTTTATATGCGGAACAACATGCAGTGGCCTTGGATGATCCATTAATTTCACCAACCTATGGAAAATTGGCAGGTATCGCACCCGCGTATATCGTGACGGCAGGGCATGACGTTTTACATGACGAAGGTGAAATTTATTCGCATAAACTCCGTCAGCAAGGGGTGAAAGTGTTTTATCAAGAATATACCGATCAAACCCATGGCTTTATTAACTTAACCCCGGTTTCGCACCGAGCTAAAAAATACGTGATTGAGATCAGTACGAAGTTCCGTAAATTTTGGGATAAACGTAGCTAATCATTCCTTTATATAAAGTAAACCCAGTGTTTCACGTGAAACACTGGGTTTTTATTTATTGGGTTATTTATCTTGGATTTTTGCAGCAGGAAAAACGAGGCTAAATTGGGGGACATAAAAGCTTTGCAATAATCGTGCTTCAGAAAAATTTGGAAAAATGTCCTGTGTGTTGTGCCATTCTACCTGTTTCAGTTTAGATAGCCGTCCGCGAAACTTCGGTGAAAATTGATAGCGCTTACCTTCCCACGCTTGTCTGATTTGCAACATCGCTGCAGGGATATGATGACTATTAATATAGAAAGAACGCTGTAAACGTGATTTTTTTAAACGGATCTGCATCTTTTGTTGTTCAACTTCTATAGTACAGACTACTTCATTGTCATGTTGTTGCCATTCAAACTTTGCCAACTCTTTAGGAATACCCCAGAGTTTTTGGCCATGAATGACAGAGATATCTGTCGAAACATAAATCTTAGGTATCGAACTTAACCTTTTCTTACTCCATAAAGGGTGATCTAAAATCAGCAATTCGTCATAAGGACCCACAGGCGAATCATGATATCGGACCAATAACACCTGAACCACACGACCCAAAGGTGATGTCGCTAAACGGAACATCTGCGCTTGTTGGATAAAACTCGGAGAGATCCAATAATTTAAAATAAAAGCATCGCCACGCAGTTGCCAAGGCGGTAAATGTGTCAATGGAGTGTCCGACGGTATTATTTGCGTCATCATTGTTCTCGTTTTAATAATGGCAGAATAATTACTTTTTAATCATCAAAGACTAATATACAGTCAATAACAAGTACGAGATCAATCAGAAGAGTTAGCAAATGTTAAAACAGATTTTATTTACTGTAGCACTTGGCTGTGTGAGCTTAAGCAGTTTTGCTGCCAATACTATTGTCGAAATGAAAACCTCTCAAGGCAATATTGAAATTGAACTATTCAATGACAAGGCACCTATCTCAGCAAAAAACTTTGAAAGCTATGCAAAAGAAAAATTTTATAACGGTACAATCTTTCATCGCGTGATTCCTGGATTTATGGTTCAGGGTGGGGGCATGGATGTCAAAATGCAGGAGAAGCCAACAAAAGCGGCTATTAAGAATGAATCAAGTAATGGCTTGAGCAATAAGCGCGGCACATTGGCAATGGCACGGATGAATCATCCTGATTCAGCAAGTAGTCAGTTCTTTATTAATGTTGCAGACAATGACTTTCTCAATAAAAGTGCAATGAATGCGGGATATGCTGTTTTTGGTAAGGTCACTAAAGGGATGGATATCGTCGATAAAATCGTAAAAGTTCCAACTGCGAACTATGGAATGCACCAAAATGTCCCTGTAAACCCAGTGGTTATACAGAGTGTGGTGATTAAAGCAGCACCTGTAAAAAACTAAGCACACAAAATAGGAAAAATATTTTACATGATATTTGTAATAAATATCATGTATTTATGTGAATAAAGTGTGTTTTTTGAACCATAATAGTGCATAAAAATGAAACACTCGTGTTCTTTGTGAGTGAAAAGCACTTGCACGTGTAAGAAATTGCCCTATAATGAGCACCATACCGACGAGATAGACGGAAACGAACGAAACGCGAAGCGTTGAATTGTTGAGTTTATCGAAGTCCAGCTTT
>NZ_VPEJ01000023.1:0-52410 GCF_013417245.1 Acinetobacter sp. YH16042 | reverse complement strand
AGCAAGTAACTTGGACCAGTGTTGATCATTTAGCATTGTTCGAGGCATAGCGAGTGTAAAATTGGGTTTGGCGATTTAATTTTACTATCTCGCTATTTTTTTAATCAACAAATGTCAACAGACCCTACTATTAATGTTGAAAATATTAAAAATCATGCAGATGTTATTGCTTCTTGCGGTACTAAAGTCGGTGAAGTTGACCACTTGCAAGGTTCGGATCAAATTAAACTGACTAAACATGGTGACGGCCATCACCACTTAATTCCAGTTTCATGGGTTGGTGAAATTACAGACAATAAAATTGTACTGACTAAAGACTCTCAAGAAGTTAAAGATACTTGGTTGAAGCTTAAAAGCTCAATCCTAAAAAAACCCTCTTAGTGAGGGTTTTTTTAATGTCTTCTGAGAATTGTCATTGGAGGAAGTTAGTCTTTATCTAATGTATGAGGTGTTGTTGTCTCCTCATTTTCATCACTATCTTTTTGCTGGCAACCTACCAGCCCCAATACTAGTACCACGCTTATAATTGCTAACGCTTTCATACTTAGGCCTATATATGTGTTAAAGCTCTACACTAACAAAGCATGAAGGTTACTGTGTATTGAATTAAAAATAAGAAAGCCCTCAATTGAGAGCTTTCTTAAATAGAATGAATTTAGGTGCATCTATAAATATTTAAATCCAAAAACCTATTTTGTACGCTCAATATGAATTACATCAATATCAGTAGGTTTAATACGATGAGTATCAACCTCCCCGACTACATGCACTTGATCACCCACTTTGAGTTTAAGCGGTTTCCATAAATCATCATCAACGTCTATATTGATCGCACCTGTTGAATCACTTAACTCAAAATCATCACCTGCAATATGTTTAGTGATTTTTCCTTTTAGCGTTACACCAGATTCATCTGATAATTTTTTTGCTTGGGCAATTGTTACAACATTTTTTTCAGCTTCTTTTAATAACGCTGCTTGGTTTTAAATCATATCCTCGTTTAAGGTTACCAAACGTGCCTCAAGAATACTTTCAGGCTATCAGCTTCATCGACCATATTCCTACTGGTGAGGTTCACTATCATGAAGCCTTTAATGCAACTGAGTAAAAAATGTCTATATTTTTCCTATATTTTCATGCATAAAAGCCGCTCATTTGGGCGGCTTAGTTTTAAGGGAAATAACAAAAGGCTATATTTTCAGCATAAACATTGTGAGTAAATTCATATTTATCCACTACAATTTATCATTTTCAAATCAAAAAAATAAAATCAACTTCGAACTTTATTTTATGCATATTAGTCACTATATTAAAAATTCATAGAATAAATGAAACAACGTGAAAACTTGAAATTAACCTTTTGAAAAGAAGACGGCGCCCATAATGGAAACAAAGCATTATATTCTCAAATTGGTTGCTAGCTGTATTTGTCTAGCTTCAACATACACATCTGCATCTCCTGTACCTTCCAAGATAAATGAAGGTCAAATCGCCAATATAACAGCCCTTACACCCGGTACAATACTATCTTTACAAGTCCAAACGCATGATCTTTTTAGTAATGCAGCAGAACGATATATCATCAGTTATAGAAGCCGAGGTGTTCATTCAGAACCGATTGTTGCTTCTGGATATGTCCTATTACCTAAGGGTAAAGCCCCTAAGGGCGGCTGGCCAGTTTTGGCTTGGGCACATGGTACAACTGGTGTAGCTGATACCTGCGCTCCTTCGGGTGATTATGCAGATGGACCCGTTCACATATACCAACAAATTGCAGCCAAAGCTTTAAACGCTTGGCTTGCTCGTGGCTATGCAGTCGTTGCGCCGGATTATCAAGGTTTAGGTACACCAGGCGGCCACCCCTATATGAATGCTCAAAGTCAGTTACACACTGTCGTTGATGCAGTCCGTGCGATGCATCAATTAAAATCAGTAAAATTGAGTAAAAACTGGTATGTCATGGGCCACAGTCAAGGCGGTGCCGCGTCCCTAACCGTGGCCGCGTTTGGACAAAAGGATGCTCCTGAACTCAATTTACGCGGAGCAATTGCATTGGCACCGGGCGGCTACCAATATGAAGGGATTGCTGAATATGTCGCAAATCAGTCTAATATTGATCCGAGCGTTGCAGCATTTTTACCTATCGTCCTATTAGGTGCTGAAGCTGCAGAGCCTACACTTTCAGCAAAAGATTTTGTCAGCCCAGAAATGCAGAAAATCCTCAATCAAGCTCGCAATCGCTGCTTATCAGAACTACAAAATGAACTAAAAGTATCGCCAAAAACTGTTTTTAAACCCAATGTAGATTTAACGCCATTGACCCGTTATTTAAAAAAACAGTCGATCGAATTTATGACACCTCAGGTACCTTTACTGTTAGTACAAGGTGATCAAGATCAATTGGTAGATTATCGGGGTGTCCATGCTTATTACCAAAAAGTCTGCAAGGAAAATAAACCCATAGCCTTTCACCCAATTAAAAATGGTGACCATCGTGATTCACTCAAACAAAGCGAATATTTAATCGACAACTTTATTCACTCAATTGAGAATAAGACGTATTTAAATACCTGCCCAATAAACTAATACTTAAAATTTTATATCAATATTTTTGATAGAAAATTCATTATGTAATTTTATTTATTAAGTTTTTTATTCAAACCTAAAGATGTTGGCTGTCAGCCTAGATCAATTTGGATTAATAAAATAAAAATACACAACTAAACAAATCAAAGAAATAGTTGAAATGAATAAATAAGTACCCGTTGTATTAAAGCTTTTTAGAAATTTAAATAAATCCATTATTTCTTCCCCCCATGAAAAAATAAATAAATTATACTCAATAATATCTCGGGGATTAAATAGCCGTTGGTCGAATAGCTAGAGCTATGGATCAAGTGATCATTAAAAAATACATATCCATTTTGAATCTAGACTTATCTAAAGTTTGAATCAGGCAAATACAAAAATACAGTTCCCAACTCAATGAGAACTGTATTATTAATACTACAAATTGATCGAAATTAAACAGCAAGTACTTTCACAATAATGGTTTGCATGTCTTCATTTTCTTCAGCCAAATAAACACGCTTTAACTCTTTACTTTTCACTTTGAATTGATGATTTTGATACTGAATTACAGCCGGAATTTGATCAAAATACAGGCTATCTGCGTCTAATTCTTCTTGAAAAAGTGGCGTGCCCAATTGATAGTCTAGGCTTTTTAATACTACATATTTAACAGTCGTTTTCATTGAAATAAACCTACTTTTGTTACGCTCTTTATTTTAAGTTTTAACATCGTTTTCCTTCCGAAGAAACCTTTATTTCATATTTTCGTACAGCTTCTAAGCAATCACGCTATTTTTTTGAATTCCACAACACCCACAGTACCAACTTAGACTTTAAGTGAAATTACAGGCGAGCGGAATCAATGCTAAAATTTTAAGAATACTAATGATCATTCACCATTCTACTTTGGGGTAAGCACATGCTTAAACAGTGTTGCGATGCTTTAGAACAAAAATCCATGACCATCGCGTTTATCGAGAGTGCAAGCTCTGGTTATTTATGTAGCCAATTTTCAATTTATAAGAATAGTGGTGCAGATATCTTGTTAGGTGGTCTTGTGAGCTATGATCCATCGATCAAACGTGAAATTTTAAAAGTAGATCCTCTACTAATAGAAAAATTTACGGCCGAATCCGCAGAAGTGACTCAAGCGATGGCTGAGCAAGGACAACAACTATTTTTACATGCGGACTTTGTGGTGGCCTGCACTGGATTACTCAAACCCGGTGGCAGTGCAACCGTAGAAAAACCCGAAGGAACATTTTATATTTCAATCTTATATGATGGTCGTATCTATAATTATCATTATTTTATTTTGGGTACGGCTTTAGAACGCTTAGATCAGTTAACTGAAAATGTTGCTCACAGTGTATTAGACATCTTAAATGCAGAATAAAACATACATAATCTTCATATTTAAATATCATTTTGCATCGCATACTGTATTGAGGAATTTACTTATCAGGACAAGAAAATGCAGCTACGTCATTTCAATGCATTCGCAATTAGCACCCTAATTTCCTGCTCTGCTTTCGCGACGGTAGGCGGCCCTCAAACCATTGAGGTTTTAGGTTTTGATAAAAAAGACCAAAAAATCTATTTAATGCGTCATTTTGAAGATGGTCGTGGTCGTTTACCACAATTATATTATTATCAATTAAATAGCCAAAAACCGACGCAATTAATTACAGTGAGATCTTTATATATTAATCCCAAGACAAAACGGATTGATTACGATCAAGACAGCACCCAGTTTGATAAAGAAATCGCGAAAATAAAAAAACGTTTAGTCAAATTAACACCAGTAAATAACAATAATGCTCGAATACAGTTATTAACAACCATGAATGGCACTGCTAAATCATGGTATGACCCCACCGAAACCATTGATAAATGGACCTATCAATATCGTGTTAAAAATTCGCAGTATAAAAGTGCTGTACAAAAGGCTGAGACCTATAAAGAAGGTTTAAAAATCTCTAAAACTTATCGTGTAGTGCAAAAACCTTTTTATTTAGTGACTGTTAAATATTTAGGGATTCCATTTGAAACGGGATATAGCGTTGAAGATCCGGTTTTACTAACCAAATAGATTGTTAACACAAATAACAAATAATAAAAAAGCCTCTTTTGAGGCTTTTTTATTTCACTTTAAAATTATGCCGCAGAACGCTCTGCAATCGGCACCACTTTACGTAATTCAGGGCCCGTATAGTCCGCACTTGGGCGAATAATACGGTTATCCGCACGTTGTTCCATCACATGCGCTGCCCAGCCTGTTACACGTGACATTACAAAGATTGGCGTGAACAATTTGGTTGCAATATCCATGAAGTGATAAGCCGATGCATGGAAGAAGTCTGCATTACAGAACAATTTCTTCTCGCGCCACATCACTTCTTCACAGCGTACTGATACTGGATAAAGCACAGTATCACCGACGTCTTTTGCTAGGCGTTCAGACCAAATTTTGATGATGCCATTACGTGGATCATTGTCTTTATAGATCGCATGACCAAAGCCCATGATCTTTTCTTTACGCTCAAGTTTGCCGAGCATTTCACGTTCAGCTTCTTCTGGAGACGTCCAGTTTTCAATCATTTCCATCGCAGCTTCGTTCGCACCGCCATGTAATGGGCCACGTAGTGAACCAATTGCACCTGTGATGCATGAATGCATATCTGACAATGTTGATGCACATACACGCGCTGTGAATGTAGATGCGTTAAACTCATGCTCTGCATACAAAATCAGTGATACGTTCATCACTTGCTCGTGCAATTCATTTGGTTTTTCGCCACGCAGTAAATGTAGGAATTGAGCGCCGATTGAATCATCATCGGTGTTTTCTTCTACACGTACACCATCATGGCTGAAACGGTACCAGTAGCAAATGATCGCAGGAAGCGTTGCCAAAATACGATCTGCAACATCTTGTTGTTCATCGAATGATTTTTCAGTTTCAAGGTTACCTAACATTGAAACGCCTGTACGCATCACATCCATTGGGTGTGAGTCAGCAGGAATACGTTCTAATACTTCTTTCAATGCTTGCGGCAATTGACGCAATGATTTGAGTTTGGCTTTGTATGCTGCTAGTTGTTCTGTTGTTGGCAATTCACCAAAGAAAATCAGGTACGCAACTTCTTCAAACTGACAGTTTTCTGCCAAGTCTTGAACGTCATAACCACGATAGGTTAAGCCCGCACCACTTTTGCCTACAGTTGACAATGCAGTTTTACCAGCTACTTGTCCGCGCAGTCCTGCGCCCGTGAGTACTTTTCCTTCAGCCATTTTTTATTTTCCTTCAGTGAACAATTTATCTAATGTGTTTTCAAAAGTATGATAATCGAGGAATTGATAGAGTTCTTTTCGTTGTTGCATTTTATCCAGTACATTGACTTGTGTACCGTCATTGCGGATCGCATGCATCACTTCGAGTGCCGCTTTTTGCATTGCACGTGTTGGTGATAATGGGTAGAGCACCATTGAAATGCCTTGCTCACCTAATTCTTCTTTGGTGTAGTAAGGGGTATCACCAAACTCTGTAATGTTTGCCAGTACAGGTACACCCACAGCATCGCAGACTGTTTTATACATGGTAATGTCAGTCATTGCTTCAGCAAAGATCGCATCTGCGCCTGCTTCCACACATGCACATGCACGGTCAATTACAGCTTGTAGACCTTCTTTTTGCAATGCGTCTGTACGTGCCATCACAACAAAGTTTGAATCGGTTTTTGCATCAACAGCCGCTTTAATACGGTCAACCATTTCTTGTTGTGACACGATTTCTTTGTTCGGACGGTGACCACAACGTTTTTGTGCCACTTGGTCTTCGATATGAACCGCTGCTGCACCCGCAGCAATCATTTGTTTCACAGTACGAGCAATGTTAAATGCACCGCCCCAACCTGTATCGATATCGACAAGTAATGGCGTATCTACACGTTCAGTAATACGACGAACATCTTCCAAAACATTGTCTAAACTGGTCATGCCTAAGTCAGGTAAACCATATGAATAGTTCGCAACACCTGCACCAGATAAATATATGGCTTTATAGCCAACTTCTTTTGCCATCATTGCTGCATAGGCATTTACTGTGCCAATGATTTGTAATGGTTTTTCGATTTCCAATGCTTGTCTAAATCTTAAGCCTGCAGACGTTTGTTGTGTCATATTCCTTTCCACGGCATTTACTTTAATTTTCGAAGTTTGAGTATATCCATATTTTTTTCCAACTCTATGGCTTTGTAGAATATTAACTCTAAAACTTTAGTCAAATATTTCACTTGTCACCTATCTGTTGTTATTCTTTAGTCAAAGATCTCTTATTTATGAGCAAAGCAGAAAAGAACTGAATTTTTTGCTATAATTATCGTCAGCTCAGATCTTTTTTTGTTAAATATTATCACTTTATGCAAGATTTAATACACATTGAACCTTTAACGCATGACCAGCCACAAACGCGGCGCGGACATGAACGATGTGTTGCGCTTTTAGAAAGTGCTACGGAGCTTTTTTTAAAACGTGGTTTTGATGCGGTTTCATTAGATGACATCGTGAATCATGCTGGTGGTTCCAAAGCGTCAATCTATAAATATTTTGGTAATAAAGACGGATTATTTAAGGCTATTTGTGACTATCGTCGCTGCTTATTTTTCAAAGATATTTGCCTACCATTTACGGTGAGCCCTGACACCGATATTCGTGCTTATCTTATCAATACTTTAAGTGACTTTCATCAGCATATTGTGATGCCTGAAAATGCTGCATTTATGCGGTTAGTCTTAGAACAAACAGGACGTAATCCTGAAATAGCACGTTATATTCATGAGCAAGGCCCAAAACAAATTCAGAACACCGTTGCAGAAATTTTGTATCAAGCACATCAACACGGTTTGCTGTATTGTGAAAACCCACTGTTTTCGGCTCAATTTTATTTTGGAATTTTGCGAAATTTAGAATGGCGCGTTCTCATGGGCATCAGCATTGACGAAAATGATCAAGAAACCATCAATTATATCAGTTATTGCGTCGATCGTTTCCTAGACGGTCACCAAAAGCGCTAGATTTTTTGCAATTTACCTCTCTTATAGTATATTAATCGATTACTTTTTCTCTAACCAACCAACAACTAATTGTTGTTTTGTTCTTTGATTCAGCAATTATTGTGGAGTAACAATGGCTCTACGTCACTTTCTAACTTTACGCGATTTATCGACTTTAGAACTTAACCAAATTGTACAGCGCGGTATCGAACTCAAGCGCAAACAGCATAACAATGAAGTTTTCCAGCCTTTCGTTGGTAAAGTCATGGGCATGATTTTTGAGAAATCGAGCACCCGTACACGTGTATCGTTTGAAGCAGGAATGAGCCAATTTGGTGGTAGCGCAATTTTCCTTTCATCTCGTGACTCTCAATTAGGTCGTGGTGAGCCAGTAGAAGATTCTGCACGTGTGATTTCAAGCATGCTTGATATTGTGATGATTCGTACTTTTGGTCATGACATTGTTGAACGTTTTGCTTCTTATTCAAAAGTTCCTGTCATCAATGCATTAACAGATGATCACCACCCTTGCCAATTACTTGCCGATGTTCAAACATTCGTTGAACACCGTGGTTCTATTGAAGGTAAAACGGTTGCTTGGATTGGTGATGGCAACAATATGTGTAACTCATATATTGAAGCTGCTCATATGTGGGGCTTTAAATTAAAAATCGCTGCACCTAAGGGCTATGAACCTAAAGCTGAATTTTTATCTGAATTTGCACACTGTGTGGAACTTGTTGATTCTGCCGAAGATGCTGCGGTTAATGCAGATTTAATCGTGACAGATGTTTGGGCAAGTATGGGCCAAGAAGAAGAACAAAAAATTCGTGAAAAAGCGTTTGCTGATTATCAAGTGAATGAACGCCTGATGGATCTTGCTCACGCTGACTGCCTATTTATGCACTGCTTACCTGCGCATCGTGGCGAAGAAATTTCTGAAAATATGCTTGACCACAAAAATGCTGTGGTTTGGGATGAAGCTGAAAATCGCTTACATGCACAAAAAGCACTTGTTGAATTCTTAATTAACGAAAATCTTAAAAAAGACTAAGGTTTTACTTAGATAAATGAAGCACCTTCGGGTGCTTTTTTTGTTTTTGCATGCTTTAATAAAACCATAACTTTTATAAGTGATTAAGATTATGCGTTTAAGAAATATTTGCTTATTGGCTCTTGGATTGAGCTTATCTACTTTTAGCTTTGCTGGTGAACCAAGTGAATTAGATCAATACTTGGTGAAAAATCAGATTTTAGATAGCAATTTTAAAATTAAAAATAAAACAGGTTTAAACGAAATACTGGCTGCCATTAGTGATGAAGATTCACGCACTCTTCCCTATCAAGTTGATCAGAATATGTTGATGGAAAAAATGGAAGTTTCAGCAGATAAAATAGAAATCGAAGGAATTATCACCACACCTGACTTTACACAATTTGCAGAATCGGTCGGCCAACAGCAAGTCAAGCAACTGATCAAAAAGAATTCTCTACAAAATTGTGAATTGCTATTTGAGCATCAATTTCAACGTGTAAATCCATATGTGTTAGAAATGGACTTATCTTCACCTCAACAGAAATACGAAATCAAAATCCACAACGCTGAATGCAAATTTAAATAAACATCTGATGTTACGCACGCCAAAGTAATTTCGTATTTTAAAATGATTTTTAAGTTCATTCGACGGAGTCTTACATCTAGGGTTTGAATGAATGGATTGGCCTTCGGCTGGAGGTACTTTTGTTTCGACAAAAGTACCCAAAACCATTGCCATCCGCAAAACTCGTTCACTAGCACCTACTTATTCAAGGTATCGCAAAAACATTTTTGATTAAAAGTAGTCCTGTCTCAAACAATTGCGGATGACCTTTCCGCGTATTGTTCTTTTTATTTGAATCAGATTGCGCTTCTGATTTCTTACAGTTCTTGGTTTAACTTCTGCAATGTTTACTTAACGAATTAAACCTTGAGGCTGTAATACAATCACAGCTGCGCCCACCAACACAATGACGCCACCTAGCATATCCCAACGTGTTAGAACTACGTGATCGACAAAACGCAACCACAGCAATGCAGAGAAAATGTAGATTCCGCCATAGGCTGCATAGATACGACCCGAAGCTGCTGGATGCAACGTCAATAACCAAACAAATGCAGCCAATGCAAGCGCTGTTGGAATCCATAACCACTGCGATTTTTGCTGATTTAAAATCAAATATGGGAAGTAACAGCCTAAAATTTCCATCAGTGCTGTCAGTGCAAATAAACCAAATGTGGTCAGCACTTTTGTTAATGGTATGTCCATCATTGAGAAACCCAAATCTAGCGTCGAATAAATATAAAAAACCCGTGCAAGCACGGGTTTTTCGTTAATTAAATTACTTAAGCAGGTTCAGCGGTTTGGTCTTCAAACACTTCGAGTTTTAAGCCCACAGCTTTGCCATTTTCTTTCTTCACTGAAACACCAACATTACCGCCATGTTCCGCAAGCTCGCCAAACAAAATCATTTCAGCAAGCGGTTTCTTCAAATGCTCTTGAATTAAACGCTGCATTGGACGAGCGCCCATCAAGCGATCGTATCCTTGCTCTGCCATCCATTCGCGTGCATCTTGGTCAACCTCAAGAACCACTTTTTTGTCATCTAACTGTGCCTGAAGCTCTGTTAAAAACTTATCAACCACACTTTCAATGACAGTTGTTGGCAATGCTTTAAATTGAATAACACCATCTAAGCGGTTACGGAACTCCGGAGAGAAGGCTTTTTTCATCGCGTCTTGGTTATCATTACTGTTATCTTGATCCATGAAACCAATGCTCACACGTGAAATTGATTCTGCACCAATATTGGTAGTCAGCACTAACACGACGTTACGGAAGTCAGACTTACGACCATTGTTATCCGTTAATGAACCATGATCCATAATTTGTAATAACAAATTAAAGACATCTGGATGCGCTTTCTCAATTTCGTCTAGTAAAAGTACGCAATGCGGATTTTTATGAATCGCGTCGGTCAACAAACCACCTTGATCAAAACCTACATAACCCGGAGGCGCACCAATTAAACGAGATACGGCATGACGTTCCATGTATTCCGACATATCGAAACGTACAAGTTCAACACCTAACAATTTCGCCAATTGCTTAGTGACTTCAGTTTTACCCACACCTGTAGGACCCGCAAAGACAAAATTACCCACTGGCTTATCTGGTGCTTTTAGACCTGCACGAGATAATTTAATCGCAGATGCAAGCGCTTCAATCGCTTCATCCTGACCGAACACCACACGTTTCAGATCACGCTCAAGATTTTCAAGGACGCTCTTGTCATCTTTAGACACAGTTTTCGGTGGAATACGGGCAATTTTCGAAACGATATCTTCAATGTTTTCAACTGAAATGACCGTATCATCTTGCTCAGCTTTTAAACGACGCTGCGCACCAGCTTCATCAATCACATCAATGGCTTTATCAGGCAAGAAACGATCATTGATAAATTTTGCAGATAGTTCTACCGCAGAAACCAACGCTTGATCTTCGTATTTCACATGATGGAATTCTTCAAATTTGCCTTTTAAGCCACGCAGAATATCAACCGTTTCTGAAATAGATGGTTCATTGACATCAATTTTTTGGAAACGACGAGATAATGCATGATCTTTTTCAAAAACTTGACGATATTCTTGGAAAGTCGTTGAACCGATACAACGTAAAGTACCATTCGCCAAAGCTGGCTTGATGAGGTTCGATGCATCCATCGTGCTGCCCATACTTGAGCCTGCACCGATGATCATGTGAATTTCATCAATAAATAAAATAGCTTCAGGCTTTTTCTTCAAGGCATTTAGCAGTTGTTTTAAACGCTTTTCAAAATCACCACGGTATTTAGTTCCTGCAACTAAAGCACCAATGTCTAAACTAAATACTTCTGCATTTTCAAGCGGTTTAGGTGCTTTGCCATTTACAATGAGCCAAGCCAAACCTTCAGCAATCGAAGTTTTACCCACACCCGGATCACCCACCAAAAGTGGGTTGTTTTTACGGCGACGGCATAGAATTTGAGCTGTACGTTCAATCTCTTTTTCACGACCAATCAGTGGATCTGTTTTGCCTTTTTGAGCTTCAACATTGAGATTGGTCGTATATAGTTCTAATGGGCCAGAATTTGAAGACGTGGTGCTTTCACCATCGAGCTCTTCGATTTCTTCTTCGGCTTGGACTTCATCTTTACGTGTGCCATGAGACAAATACTGCGTTAATGTCAAACGGTTGATTTGATGGCGTTTAAGTAAATACACCGCAAATGAATCACGCTCTGAATACATCGCAACTAAAATGTCTGCACCTTCTACAGTGCGGTCATTACCACTCGATTGCACATGGAAAATTGCACGCTGCAAAATACGATCAAAACTTTCTGTAGGATGTGGCGCTTGATCGCTATTTTCGCCAAGCTTAGGGGTATGTTGTTCTACGTATTCTTCAAGTTCTTTGCGAAGAACAATAATGTCTGCGCCACATGCTTTCAATGCATTAACAGCGGAATCATTATCCAGTAAAGCCAATAATAAATGTTCTACCGTCAAAAATTCATGTCTCTTTTGACGAGCCATGCTGACAGCCAAACGTAGTGATACTTCTAATTGACGACTGAGCATGTAATCCCCTTATTAATCTTTTGGCTCAATCTGACAAAGTAATGGATGACTTTGCGACCGAGCGTAATTATTGACCTGATTTGCTTTAGTCTCTGCGATGTCTCGCGGATAAACCCCTGCAACACCCTTTCCTTCATAATGTACAGTTAGCATTACTTGAGTGGCTTGGTCAAGATTCAAAGCAAAGTATTGTTGTAAAATTTCAATTACAAAGTCCATTGGAGTGTAATCATCGTTCATTAAAACGACAGCATACATAGGAGGACGCTTTAACTCAGGTGGCGCAGTCAATACTTGAATGTCTGAATCACCATCATCCTGCATACCTTGGCTGAGAGTCGGGTTTAGATGCCAGTCCACTAAACCAGATTGGTAAAATGAATTTTTAATGTCAGATAAACACGTTTGACGCTTATTGGTTCGCATAGGATTTAGGTTTCACACTTAGTTTGCACTTGCTTCAGTTTGAGGAATTTCTGAAAGGAAGGCAGATTGATTTTCAACAGGCTGACCTTTCGACCAGCTAAAACGGCGAATAACGGGTTTAGAACCGCTTAAACGCACTTCAATAAAGTCTGGACTAAAGCCTTTTGGCATGGTCCAACGTCCAGTGAGTCGCTCACTTTCGCTAAAGTTAAAGTTTTTGTCTTCTAAAGGCACTACAAGTACTTCTGTACCCTTAATTAAACGCAGCTCAACACTTCCAGACACATTACTTTTTGACGGACTTACTTGAACGAGATCAAGTTGGTATTCATACGCATTTTCAGGTAACGGTTTAATCGCTAAATGTTGTACTGCAAGCGGCATACCACCACGTTGACGCAATACTTCACGATACAAAACACCCAAATTACCGGTTAATTCTTGATCATTACGTGCTTTTTTAACAGCCAAATATAAATCATTTGAATTACTTACAGCGACATCACGCTCTTGAATTGCCGCATTTAAACTTTTATTCAGGCCTGCTAATTCAGTTTTTTGCTTTTGCACCACATCAACAAGTTGCTCTGCATCTGCATCATAACCGACCACAGTTAAGCCCTGACGATGACCGATACTATATCCGAGCAAACCGCTGCTCAATGCAAGTACAACTGCACCAATCGCCAGTGGCATATTCGTCTTCATAAAAGGCGTTTTTTCACTGTTTTCAGGTTCTGACTTGAAATTAGATTCTGTATTCGACATCGTCATCTCTTATTTTTAGTTCACTCAAGGCACACATTTAAATCCAGTTTTAAATGTGTGTGAAGTTTTAAATCGTTTCTTATGGTAATAAACCAATGCCTTGAAGTCCTGCATTTTCAGCAAAACTAAACATCAAGTTCATATTTTGTACGGCTTGACCTGCAGCACCTTTCACCAAGTTGTCTTGAGCCACCAAAATCACTAATTTTTTCGGTTGAGGTTTGCAAATCGCAATACGTAATTGGTTCGCACCACGCACAGTACGTGTTTCAGGTGAGCTACCTGCAGGCATCACATCTACAAACTGCTCATTGGCATAGAACTGTTCATATATGCTTTGTAAATCCGCAGAAGCACCTGCGTCAGTCAAATCAATGTAGATTGTGCTGAGCATGCCACGAATCATTGGCACCAAATGAGGTACAAATAAAATTTCGTTAAATACACCTTTTTGACCTGAAATATTTTCGAGTGCTTCTACAATTTCAGGGTGATGACGATGACCCGCTACACCGTATGCTTTAAAGTTATCTGCATTTTCAGAATAGATCATGCCAAGGCTTGCTTTACGACCTGCACCTGAAACCCCAGATTTTGCATCAATAATAATACTTTCAGGTTTCACTAATCCTTCAGCCTTGAGCACAGGTGCTAAACCCAATTGCACTGTAGTTGGATAGCAACCTGGGTTACCAATCACTGAAGCTTGTTGAATTTTTTCACGGTTTAATTCAGACAAACCGTAAACTGAATCTTTTAATAATTCTGGGCAAGCATGGTCGAGGCCATACCATTTCTCAAATTGAGCTAAGTCTTGCAAGCGGAAGTCAGCAGCAAGGTCAATCACTTTAGTATTTGCAGCAACTAACTCTTCTGCGTGTTTCATTGCAACACCGTGCGGCGTCGCAAAGAATACAACGTCACATTGTTTTAGTTCTTCAATATTTAGATCTGAATAGCAAAGGTCTGTATGTGCACGCAAGCTTGGGAACATATCATCCACACGGCGGCCATTTTCAGTACGCGAAGTTAAAACTTTCACTTCTGCATTTGGGTGTCGCAGTAAAATACGCAGTAATTCAACACCTGTGTAACCTGTACCGCCGACAATACCTACTGAAATCACGCTCTTTACCTCTATTCAAAGTATCCATTTGATGACTGCGTAGTATGACAGGAAGTTGAGGATTTCTGAACTGTTTTGCTTGGGTTTAGCTGTTTTTTTAACGTCTTAGAGCATCAGCGCTTTTAATTCTAAAATTATCTGCCACTGGTCTTTAATCATTTGATTTCTTGCATTGATTTGCTATTTTTCATCACAAATAACAAAAAAGATCCCCCTTATGCAAAACGAAATTGATGAAACTTCAACACTTAATGCGCTTAATAGAATGTCTGATGCAGGACTTGATTTAACCCAGCCTCGTCTGTTTGATTTTCTACTTTGGCTGCCTACTCAAGGGGCAGCAATTCAAATCTCACAAGAAATTTTTAATATGGGCTTTAAAGCATCGATATATCAAGATGATGAAGATAGGAGTTGGACATGTGAATGTTCCAAAGTCATTGTTCCATCTTTTGAAAATGTAATAGAAATTGAAAGAAAACTGCATTTTTTGGCGCAAAGTTATGACGGCTATAGTGATGGCTTTGGAACAATGGGTTAAGTTTGTTTATATTTTAAATAAATGATATACTTAGGCTATTTCATCTAAATGTAATTAAACATCTTAATTTGAGGTTAGGAAACACTCCACCACCATGGCATCGGTGTACTTTTTAAAGTTTTCCGATGCTTTTTATAGTTTGCATCATGCTTTTCCACCTCCACCCAAAAATTCAGACTATGATCAAAATGCTTGGTATGCGCCAACTCGTGTACAGCCACATAACGCGTGATTCCCAGTGGGAACAACACCAATCCGCTATTCAGCATAATGTCATGCTTGGCAGAACAGCTCCCCCAGCGAGTTTTGGGCTGACGAATTGAGCAATCACCATATTTCAAGCCTGTTTCACTGCTCACTTGCTTTAAATAAATTGGTAAATACTCTTTGGCATAAGCAATCACAAAGCTTTTTAAATATTGCTCAGGCTGCCGATCACTGATAAATAGCTGATGATTTTCTTCATCTAAGATAAATGAAAGTTTTTGAACTTTATAAACAATGCTTAGAGGCTGTTCTAAATTGAATAGTTTTAATTCTACTGGTAGCGTTTTATCAATCTGCCCTGTTTTTTCCTGCTGCTTCTGCCATGTCTCAATCATCCATTGTTCTGATTGTTTCAGAAAATCTTGAACTTGGCGCTGTGTACAAAACTGGGGAACCGTTAATTTGATTTGAGTTGGTTCTACACGGAGTCTTAGGCGTGTGGCACGTAATTTCCGAGTGATTTGAATTTCAGGAAGGTTTGGTGTCATTTATTCTTTTTAAAAGCTTATTAATAATGCATAAAATTGAATTTTAAATATTTTCAAAAATATATTAGGAGTCCCTTCTCCCTTAGGGAGAAGGTTAGGATGAGGGGACTTTTAAATTGACCTCTCCCTAACCCTCTCCTCAAAGGAGAGGGAACTTCCATTAGAAATTTAATATAAATCGAAACTCAATTTACAATTAAATTTTCTATAGATTAAACCGCAGTACGCTCTTCAATACCATTATCAGTTGCTACAACAGCAATATCTGCTTTGTTCAAAGCAAAAATGCCGTTACACACTACACCCGGAATGTCATTCAATGTCTTTTCAAGCTCTAATGCATTTAAGATATTTAAGTTGTGTACGTCTAAAATTACATTACCGTTATCTGTTACTACGCCTTCACGGTATACAGGGTCGCCGCCTAAAGAAACGATTTTACGTGCCACAGCAGAACGTGCCATTGGAATCACTTCTATAGGAAGCGGAAATTCACGTGCTAACTGATCAACCCATTTAGAATCATCTACGATACATACGAATTTTTTTGCAATTGAAGCAACGATTTTTTCACGAGTCAACGCAGCACCGCCGCCTTTAATCATGTGCATATGACGGTCGATTTCATCAGCGCCATCTACATAGGCATCTAAACCGCCAACGTGGTTCATATCAACCACTTCAATGCCTAATTTTTTCAAACGTTGTGCAGTTGCTTCAGAACTCGCAACCGCAGCTTCGAGTTGAAGCTCTGGCAATAATTCGATGAGGAAGTTCACAGTACTTCCTGTACCAACACCCAAAATACCGCCCTTTGGCAAATGCTTTAACGCAGCTTTTGCAGCAGCTTGTTTCTTTTCATCTTGGGTTGCATACAGACTCATAACTTGGCTCAACTATTTTTTGACATTAGACGCTGATTTTTCAGCCCAAATGTACAGGGGTTTGTTACAATAAACCCCTATTTTAAACTGTTAGATGGAAAATTAACATGCTGTCTCGTTTGGTTCGACAAATATTACAGGCAACGGTCTATGACGTTGCAATCGAAACCCCACTCGAAGCAGCGCCACGAATTAGTGAAAAACTAAACAATAACATTCGCTTTAAACGCGAAGATTTACAACCTGTCTTTTCTTTCAAGCTACGCGGTGCCTACAACCGTATTAGTCAATTACCGAAATCTCAGTTGGAACGTGGCGTTATTACTGCTTCTGCAGGTAACCATGCTCAAGGCGTGGCGTTATCTGGTAAAAAGTTAGGTATTCGCGCCATTATTGTTATGCCTAAAACCACACCAGACATTAAAGTACAAGCGGTTAAACGCTTAGGCGGTGAAGTGGTTCTGCATGGTGATTCTTTTGACGTAGCCAATAAATATGCAATCCAATGTGCAAAAGATGAAGGTATGACCTTTATTCCACCTTATGACGACGAACTCGTTATGGCCGGTCAAGGAACCATTGCCAACGAAATTTTGCGTCAATGGCGCGATGTTGACTACGTATTCGTTGCTGTAGGCGGTGGCGGTCTCATTGCCGGTGTAGCCGCTTATTTAGGCGATGTGGCACCGCATGTTAAAGTCATTCCAGTTGAATATGACGAATCTGCATGTTTAAAAGCAGCCTTTGAAGCCAATGAACGTGTCATTCTTCCATCTGTAGGTTTATTTGCCGACGGTAC
Organism: Acinetobacter sp. YH16042; assembly: GCF_013417245.1. Taxonomy (NCBI): domain Bacteria; kingdom Pseudomonadati; phylum Pseudomonadota; class Gammaproteobacteria; order Moraxellales; family Moraxellaceae; genus Acinetobacter; species Acinetobacter sp. YH16042. The sequence continues at coordinate 34,826 of NZ_VPEJ01000023.1, read as the reverse complement.
AGCAGTTGCACAAATTGGTGAAAAACCATTTGAAGTGATTCAGCTACAAAAATCAGATAACTCAGGCCCAATTGTTGAGCGTGAAGTTGTACTGGTAAATACCGATGAAATCTGTGCAGCGATTAAAGATACCTTTGATGAATGCCGCAGCATTGTAGAACCGTCAGGTGCAATGGCGCTTGCAGGTATTAAGAAGTATGTTGCTGAGCATGGTCTAGAAGGCAAAAATATGGTGTCAATTGTATGCGGCGCCAATATGAACTTTGACCGTCTGCGCTACATTGCAGAACGTACCGAACTGGGTGAACGTAAAGAAGCGATCTTTGCTGTGACCATTCCAGAAGAAAAAGGTTCTTTCCTTAAATTCTGCCGTGCACTACAAGGCCGTAACATCACTGAGTTTAACTACCGCGCAAGCTACTCAAGTGCCGCTCAAGTGTTTGTGGGTATTAGTCTCAAAAATGGCGAAAAAGAACGTCAGGAAATTTTTGAAACTTTGAAATTCCAATACGATGTAGACGATCTTTCAGATGATGAAGTGGCTAAACTCCATATCCGTTATTTAATTGGCGGACATGCAGACATTGAAAATGAACGCCTATTCCGCGTGGAATTCCCAGAACGTCCGGGCGCACTACTGACTTTCTTAGAACGTCTAGGCCCAACGCATAACATCACCCTATTCCACTACCGTAACCACGGTGCTGCTGAAGGTCGTGTATTGGTGGGTATGGAAGCAACGGATGCGAAACAAAACCCAGATGGTTTAATTGAAACATTGGAAAATATTACCTATCCATATGTTGAGATTACCAATAACCTCGGTTATCAACGTTTCTTGAAATAAATAAGACTTTTATTCTAAAGCTGGGATCTAGGTTCCAGCTTTTTTATTTGCATCAATTCTTTTCTGCATCAAAATAAATATATTCATCAATTTAATTCATCAACGCTGTCATTGTTGTTAAATTCACCACACCCTATAATCCATTGAAAATAAAACAAAATGGATTTTTAAAATTGAATATTTATGCCTTATTTATGATCGCTATTGTAGGTTTAGGTGGATATTTTTATGCATATCCGGCTTATCAACTTAAGCAAGAGGAAGATAAGATTCGTCAAAGTATGAAACAAATTCCAAATCAGTCCCGTACGCAAAATCTAGAAAATATTTACGGCTATACCGCGCAAGCTGAAATGTTGAATCAATATCCAAATTACATTGTATATATTCGCTTTGATGAGCTAAGTGATCAAACCGCTCCCGAATCTGTTCAAGCCATTATCCGTGAATTTTCATGCGATGGCTTAAACCGTTTAAAGAACAATTCCGAGCTCGTTCGTAAAGCTACCCTAAATGTCATTAAAGAAGATCAGCATCAATTTCAATATATTCTAAAAAACAAACTAGGCTATGAAATTTTTAAATATCAACAAGTTATGGATAATTGCCCCAATATTGCTGAACTTTATGCCTATCAAAACACTGAAGAAATTAAAAATTAGAGCTTTTCGGTTTAGATGGATTATGTAAATTTTCATAGCCGCTCTAGGCTGAACAAGCTAACATCAACATATTCAATAACTTTAGAATAATTTAGGAATACGGCATGGCTCAATTCGCTGTGATTGGCTTAGGAAGTTTTGGCGCAACTGTAGCCACTGAACTCATGGGTTTAAAACACGATGTCATTGGAATCGATAGCAACAAAAAGTATGTTGAAAGTATTTCGGACCAACTGACCCATGCAGTGATTGCTGATGCAACAGATGAGCACGTTTTACAGGAACTCAATATTCAAAACTGTGAAGCCGTCGTTGTTGCGATTGGAGAAGATATTGAAGCCAGCATCTTGTGTGTGCTCCATCTTAAAAACATGGGGATCAACAAAATTTGGGCCAAAGCCAAGTCCAAAGCGCATCACATGATTTTAACCCATTTAGGCATCAGCAAAATCATCCATCCTGAAGAAGATATGGGTGTCCGTGTTGCCCAGTCACTGAGTTATCCAATGGTGAGCCGCTACATGGTGCTCGAAGATGATCATTATTTGGTGAAAGTTGAAATTAAAGAATCACAACAAGGCACGCGTCTAAATCAAATTATGGATCATGTCCCTGAAGTGAAGACGATTCTGCATAAACGTGGCACCGAGCTTCAATATAGTTTAGATCCGAACCTGATTTTACAAACAGGCGATATTTTAGTGGTTGAAGGTTTACTCGAACATTTACGTCGACTGGCTAAACACTTTAAAGCAACTTTGTAATCAGCGTCGAGCTGCTTTTGCACATAATCACGCAAGATGACAGTAAAAAACATGAAACTGCACAATAAACAGCGTAATACCATTAATCTCAGCCCACCCAGTATTTTGGCATTGGGTTTTCTTGGGCTAATTATCATTGGCACCTTGCTGTTAAAGCTCCCATATTCACATCATGGCGATTTAAGTTGGATCAATGCCCTCTTTACAGCGACCTCTGCCGTAACCATTACAGGACTTTCAGTTGTAAATGTCGGCGAAGCCTATACGGTGTTTGGTAAAGTCGTGATTATGGGTTTACTACAATGCGGTGGTCTCGGTTTTATGACCTTTGCGATATTGGCCGCTATGAGTTTGTCCCCTAAAATTGGGCTAAAACAACAGATTATGGCTCAAGAAACCATTGGACAAACCAGTCTTGCCAAAGTGACCATGACTATTAAAGGCGTACTGCTTTATTCGCTATTTTTTGAAATGGTGGGAACGGTTATTTTGACCATCGCTTGGATGCAAGAATACAATTTTAACCAGGCCCTGTTTTATGCTGCCTTTTATAGTGTTTCAGCATTTAATAATGGTGGATTTTCATTATTTCCCAATAGTTTAATGAGCTTCGCTGACCGTTATTTCATTACGTTTACCATCAGTATGCTTTACATTATTGGGGGTATCGGCTTTTTGGTACTGATGGACATTAAGCGCAATAAAAGTTGGAAAAAACTCAGTACCAATAGCAAGCTGATTTTATCGACTATTGCGGGTTTAAATGTCTTTGCCTTCATCACCATTTGGTTATTAGAAGCCAATAATGCTGCTACCTTAGCTACGATGTCACTTGGTGACCAAGCCCTCAACGCGTGGTTCCATGCAACGGTTCCGCGCTCTTCGGGTTTTAACAGCTTACCTATGGAAAGCATGAGCGATGCATCATCACTCGTCACGATGTTACTGATGTTTATTGGAGGTGGTTCTCTCAGTACAGCTGGTGGCATCAAAGTCGGGACGTTTATTATTGTTGTACTCAGTGTGGTCAGTTTTTTAAGACGTGAAGATGAACTGCGTGTGTTTAACCACTCTGTTTCAGAAAAAACCACCTTTAAAGCATTAGCGGTAATTTTCATTACAGTAACGTTGATTTTCATTGGCTTTTTCAGTCTATTGCTTCTCGAACCTGATAAACGCTTTTTAGATTTGTTGTTCGAAGCGGTATCCGCTGCTTGCACCGTTGGTCTATCTCGTGGCATCACCAGCGACTTACAACCCGCCAGTTTAGTTGCCCTGATGTTATTAATGTTCGCAGGTCGACTTGGCCCCTTAACACTGGCCTATCTGATTGCCACACCGAAGAAGAGTCGGTTAAAACACCCACCTTCTGAGATTCAGATTGGTTGATTTGTACATTGTCTCACAGTTATAAAAAAACCACGCCATAGCATGGTTTTTTTATTTACTGATGTTACATAGTAACATCAGTAGCGTAATTTGATTCAAATGAAAGAACGATACGCGGTAAGGTCATCCGCAAGTGTTTGAGACAGGATGACTTCTAATCAAAAATGTTTTTGCGATACTTTAAGTAAATAGACGCTAGAGAGCGAGTTTTGCGGATGACAATGGTTTTGGGTACTTTTGCCTAAACAAAAGTACCTCCAGCCGAAGGCTAATCCCTTTATTCAATCCCTAGATATAAGACTCCGTCGATTAGACTTAAAAGCATCTTAAAAATGCGAAATTACTTTTACGTCCGTAAATTAATTATTGAGCAATCATTAAAACCAATTCATTAATGACACACCGACACCGACATAGGTTGCCCGATGGTTATAGTCAATCAGGCTTTCACCATAGCCATCAAACAATTGAACTGTGCCGCGCAATTTACCATTGATTGGGAAAGTCCAATCAAACTGCACAGCACCATGTGAATCATCACCACCTTTCAATGAATGACGTAACATCAAACTAAAGTCATGATCTTTATGACGATAAAATGCTGTTAAATCCCCACGTCCCACATAATCGGTAATATCTGGGTTGTTATCATCTTTGGTATCTTCTTCGAAACGATACCAAGGACGTAACATCAGTGCAAAATTGTCACGTTCAAATCCTAGATTTAACATAACACGGTTCCAACTCCGCGATAAGGGATCAGAACGCCCATTAGACTGATGGTTAAAAGTTAAGCCCAGCATACGCCAGTTCAAACCCAAGAGTTCATAGTTGGTACGAAAAACCAGACTGGCTTCAGGCTCATAGTTGGTTTCACGGAATGGTCGAGATTCATCTTCGTTGTAGACTTGCCAACGAGAAGACTGGGTATAGCCCAACCAGATATCACCATTATCACCAAATAAGTTTTCAACAGCTTTGGTTTTTAATGACAATTGGAACTTGGCTTCCATCGATTTCAGGTTTTGTTCCTGATCGGCTTGTACCGTGTTGTTTTCATTCGGGCTTGATGGACGTTCATTTTTATCTGAAGTCCAGTATCCCGGCATTAAATACACAGGTTGATAGCCACGAATATTCCACGTCCCTAATTTACTTTCTGGAGAAAGCTCCCAACGACTATCCAATAATGAAAGGTTTGGATTAAGGTTCGGTGCTTCTACAGCGAATAAACGGTCCGTAAACGCATGACTGACTTTTTCTTTGAATGTCAACTTTTCAGTCGGTTCAGGTTTAATTTCTTGTGCGGCTTGACGCTCAGAAACCAACATTTCTTTTTCAGCAGGTTGCACTTTAAACAAAGCGTCATAACACGATAATCGCTCTGCATTTGACTCAAGTGCCACACATGCTTCAGCGGTAGCTGGTTTAACAGCCACTTCCGCATTTTGTGCATTTACAGTACTGACATACATTGAACTGAGCGCAATGAGGCTCAGTTGCAATGTCGTACGCTCAAGAGATTTGAACGCCATAAAAACCCCTTTTTTGTTTTAATTCACTTGTTTTATTTCGAAACCAAGCTCAACCAAAGCCTCTCGCTTCGCCACCGGTGCAACCACAGCTTTTGTCGGTTGTTGTTCAACCAAGTACGCCACAGCAACACGTTTTAGATCATCCAAAGTCACATTCAACAGACGTTCACGTAACATTTGACGGAAAGCTGGCGTGCGTTTATGCAATAAAGCATAACAAGCTGTAATGGCTTCACCCGCTGGTGAACCCGGTTTATCCATGCTGGCAATTAGACCCAAAATCGCTTCTTCTAGCTGATGCGGTTGTTGTTCAGCATTCAGTAGCCACTGCACACTTGCGTCAAAATCTTTAAACGTTTCAGCTAAACGTGGGTCACGATAGCTATAGAAACGGAATGAACATGCATTACCGTCATAGCTTGCACCACCACCATAAGCACCACCTTTTTCACGAATCGCGCTATGCAAGAAGCCATTACGTAAATAAGCCGCCAAAATCATTAAAGGTGCTGCATCTGGATGTGACACTTCCACCGCAGGATATGCTGAAGCGCAGAACTGAACATTGGCTTGAATGAGCCAAGCTTCGTCATTGTTGCTATCTGCAAAATTCACTTGAGTTAAATCATGTGGGTTATCGTCAATCGCCACTTTATCCCAAATGGTTTGAACTTCTTCAACCAATCGGTCTGAATGATGCTCCTCACACACCACCAAGAATTGTTTTGGTGCTTTAAGCAAACGGTTGTGAATTAACTTAAGCTCATCAATCAAGGCATTATAAGCCGTGTCGTCTTGCTCAATTTTGCTGACAAGTTCTGACAGCCAGTTCAGCGCGCCTAGGCCTGTATTATGATAATCACGTAGCGCCAATGCACTATGTTGACGACCTGCAATTTGCATTGCATAACTATGACCAGAACCAGATACACGTGACTGCCAACGTGCTTTACGTTGTTGCAATAACTCTACGATACGATTTTTTTCATCAAAACGTAGCTGTTCAAAAGCCAATTTCAATAAGCGAATGGCTTCAAGATTATTCACCAATGATTTAGTGGTCAACGTTAGCCAAGCACTAATTTGACCTTTATCATCCACTTTTGAACGCAGCGATGCCCCCATACCTAAACCGCCACTCACAGCTGTTTGCAACTGTTGTAGCTCTAAGTAATCGTATTCACCTGCACCAACTTCACCCATCAAAATCGATAAGAGATTGAAATACGGCGATTGCACCACTTCATCAGGAATCTGAATCAAAACTTGTTGGTAGTAAAGACCATTGGTGCCTGCGTGGTAAAGATTTAACGGCGTATCCAAGCCATTACTGATAATTTCGCGTAATTGACCTTGTACAATCTGTAATTGTGCAGGAACGTCTTCTAAACCTACTTTAGGCAATAGGTTCAAATCATCTGGGGTATCTTGACGAATGTTCAGTGCTTCAGTCTGCGCAATAATCTCTGCTTTTTGCGCTTCAGTTAAGTTCGCATCAATTTCTTTTAAACGTGCTTTTTCTGCTGCCGCTTCCAACGCATTTTTTTCAGCATCTGGAACCAAAGTTAATTGCACACGATGTTGATTATCAAGCAAGTAAGTTTTGATTAAGTTAGATAACCACATTGGGTCTTTCAACTCTTCCTTCACTTGTTCAATGGCCGTATCCACATCCCAAACATCCACAGGGTCTGAATGGTGAATCGCACTGCTTAAACCATTCAGAATTAAGCTTAGGCCATATGGTGTACCATCACCATTGATTTCACGCTGATGCAATTCAATTTGATGCAAAATCGCCTCAACTAAAGCCGGGTCAACAGGCTTAGCCGCAACGTCTTCTAATACTTTAAACACGCCATTTTTAAATTGTTCTGCATGCTCAGGGTTTGAACCTTGAATTGCACAGTAGAACGTCATTTCATAGTTTGAGTCATCTACGCCCATGAATGGACCAGTAGACTGTGCATAACCACAGGTTTCTAAGTAATGACGTAATGGCGAAGCAGAATCTTCAAGCAATACCCCCTCAACCAAACGCATACCTAAACGTAATTTAATATTACTTGCTTCAGGCAATAACCAAGAAAGCACATGATAGGTTTTGTCTTTGAGGTCTTCAGCATCAACTGCATACGTTTCAGTTACAGTTACAGGCGCAGTTAAACGACGTTCAGGTTTTGAATACAGCGTTTGACCTTTTTCAAATTTAGACAAAGCAAGCGTTTCAAACTGTTCTTGTAAATTATATGCAGGCTCATTACCAAAGGTCATGAACACCGCATTACTTGGGTGATAATGTGATTTGTAGAAACTTACTAACTCTTCATAGCTTAAGTCAGGAATGTCTTTCGGATCACCGCCTGAGTTGTAATGATAAGTTGTTTCTGGGAATAAATGATGGGCAAGTTGGTGATACAACTGATCTGAAGGTGAACTCATTGCACCTTTCATTTCATTAAATACCACGCCTTTATATACAGCTTCGCCATTTTCTAGCTCAATACGAATCCCTTCTTGCGCAAAATCAAGCGGGTTCAAATTCGCAGCAAAAGCAGCATCCATATAAACTTCTAACAAGTTTTGGAAATCTTTTTTGTTTTGCGTTGCAAATGGATATGCCGTCCAATCCGCTGCGGTAAACGCGTTCATAAACGTATTGAGTGAACGACGAATCATTAAAAAGAATGGGTCACGTACAGGGAACTTTTCTGAGCCACACAGTGCTGTATGCTCAAGAATATGCGCCTCACCTTTTGAATCCATCGGCTGCGTACGGAAGGCAACTAAAAATACGTTTTCGTCATGGTTTGTGGCTAAGTGATAATGCACTGCGCCAGTCACTTTGTGTTTATATTCAGACACTAAAATGTCTAAAGCTTCAACATGATGTTGACGAATCAACTGAAACGCGGGATGTACAGTTTGAGAAATGGTTTCAGTGACATCTACAGTCATGTGTGCTCCTAATCTATTCATTTAAATTAGGCAAAGTATACCTTAAAAAATCACAACTAGATTCACCGAAACGACATTTCCAACTGTTTTAATCAACTTGAACTTTAATTTTAAAAATCACTTGTTTTCGCACTAAAACATTTAGACAGATTTTATGGATTGCCTATCATTTCGTGTTGACCAATAGACGCAAATCACAATCGCCAATAACAATACAAAAGAAGCCATAAAGCGACTTAAATCCAATCCACCTGAACTGATGGGCTTATCTAAAAAATCGCCGACAACTGCGCCCAATGGACGTGTCAAAACAAAAGTAGCCCAAAATAAAATCGTCTTTGAGACCCGACTAAAAAAATACAACAACGCCATCAATACGATTAGACCACCAAATAGCCATATACCACCGCTATAGCCTAATCCTGCACTATCGGAAGTCCAGTCCCCCAAAGCTGTACCTAGCGTTTGAGAAAATGTAATCGTCAACCAATAAAAGATCTGTGTTCGCGGCAAATTCACTACACTTGGATTGATTGACCCTTCGACTCGATACCAACTAAAAAGCGATATGAGCACCAAACTGAGTAACAGAAAACTACCACCCAAGTAGCCAATCCCTAAAGAACGATCTACAAAATCCGCTAAAGTCGTACCTACCGTTGTACTGGCAATAATCGTGGCCCAATATAAATAAGGTTTATAGGCTTTGGACTGTATTTGAAAATACAGCAGACTGATAAATATGCCTGCGAAAATAAAGGTACTGAGTAAATAGCCCAAATTTAAGGACATGGACAGTGCATCACCACTGGTTTCACCAAAAGTGGTCGCAAAAATTTTGGTCAACCAAAACAGCGCGGTAATCTGGGGGACTTTTTTAACGTAGTCTTGTAGTTCATGCACTTGCATATGCATATGCATCACTCAATGCAGTTATTTTGATGCTTATATCTTCGATAACTGAAATGAATTTTTGCTTAAAAATTTGCTTATAATAAGGCACTCTTTTTTTAGAATTGTCACAAGAAAAAAAGCACCCGATATCGGATGCTTCATTTACAGTATTTACTGTCTATTTGTGGATTTAAAACTAAACTAGATATTTAAAATAATTATAATTTGGATGACTTTCGACATAGACATAATTCTGTTTTTGATAGAATTTTGCAGCATTTTTAAGCTCAGTATTTAAGCACAGTGCAGAAAAGTGTTTTTTTGCACCCTTTTCCAATTCCACCAATAGCTGCTTACCCACGCCATGCTGACGGTACTGCGGATGCACATAGAAACGGCGAACTCGTCCAATCCGTTCTTCTACACCAGTATCACCCCATTGCTGATTTAAACCGCCACAAGCAATTAATTTATCGCCATCATAAGCAAGCAATAATTGCTCACCCGTTTGGTCAAAACGATTTTTACCACTTTGATATTCTTCAATTAAACGGTGTATAAATGTATAGCCTTCATGCTGCGCCAAAGCAGCAATATTTTCGATTTGAGCAGGAAGTTGCTCTGCTGGACGAATCGTAATTTCCATATATTCACACTTTTAATCTGTTATCTATTTATGATGACCAAATCATCTTGATTCAGTCTGAACACCCTATAGCTCTATAAAAGTAAAATTTTTCGATTTGCACAATAGCAAAGCTGATTAAAACGGCAACTAATTCAAAAAAAAATGTAAAAATATAATGGATTTGCCCGATTTTTATACACACTTGTCCTTTAATTGAATTTTTTTCAACAAACTACAGCAATCCTGAGCATTCGTGTAAACTTAGCACTTTCATTTTTTTGATGTGAACATACAACATGGCAACTGTTGACCTTTTTGCAATTGGTAATGCACTTATTGACCAAGAATTTAAAGTCTCTGACGAATTCCTAATTCAACACAATCTGCAAAAAGGTACGATGCAACTGACAGATGGCGATACTCAAGCAGCCCTTTATAACAATCTAAAAGCCACTCAAGAATATAAAGGTCAAGCTTCTGGTGGTTCTGCAGCAAATACAACGGTTGCTTTTAGTGCTTTAGGCGGAACTGCATTTTATGGTTGTCGTGTCGGCAATGATGACTTAGGTCAAATTTACCTAAATGGTTTAAACGACGCTGGCATCCAAACTGCAACTCAATCAATCAGTGAAGGTGTAACTGGCACATGTATGGTATTGGTCAGCCCTGATTCTGAACGTACGATGCATACTTACCTCGGTATTACTGCGGAATTGACTGATAGCCAAATTGATTTTGGCAGCTTAAATACTGCGAAATGGTTATATATCGAAGGTTATCTTTCAACATCAGACAGCGCACGCCTTGCGGTAAAACAAGCACGCCAAATCGCCAAAGCCAATGGTGTACAAATTGCATTGACCTTATCTGATCCAGCAATGGTGCAATATGCACGTCAAGGTCTAGATGAATTACTCGATGATGGCGTGGACTTATTGTTCTGTAATGAACAAGAAGCACTGATGTATACAGAAACAGATCATTTAGATGCTGCACTTACGAAATTGCAATCACTAAGCAAACACATTGTCATTACATTAAGTGCCAAAGGTGCCTTAATTCATAATGAAGCCGCAACATTTACCGTGCCAGGTCGTAAAGTTACCGCAATAGATACCAATGGTGCTGGTGATGCTTTTGCTGGTGCTTTCCTATATGCACTGAACGCAGGTCATGACTATCAAACGGCTGCTGAACTTGCCATCTTGATCTCAAGTGAAGTTGTGGCTCAGTTTGGTCCACGCCTAGCAGTTGAAGACTATGCTCAGCTTTTACAATCATTTCAGAAGGAATGTGCTTAATGTTTAAAATTTGCATGACGGATGATGTGCCTGAACGTGAAGCACGATCATTCGAAACGCCTGAAGGTGAAACGATTTTTATCACCCAACGTGATGGCATGTTTTACGCTTATCAAAATAACTGCCCACACTTGCACGTAGAACTTGAGTTTCTAGAAAATCAGTTTCTAGATCGTGATCAAGAATTTATTGAGTGCTCAACACATGGCGCTCTGTTTATGGTTGAATCTGGGGAATGTATTTCTGGTCCATGCCAAGGTCAAGCCCTTGAAAAAGTGAACATTAACGTGCATTCTGATGGTGGAATCTACCTCACAGAAGAATAAACACTGGAATACAACCATGTCCGCATTTTTAACAGACTATAACTTAATACCCTTTCATTTAAGTTTATTGGCCGTACTGTTATTGGGCATGGTTGAAACCATTGGCTACTATATCAATATTAGTCCTAGCCAAGTTTTAAAAAGAGTCGCTCCTCAGCGCATACAAGAGTTGGCATTATTGAATGTCAAATTTTCCAAGACTCTGATTTTGTTCTTTCTACTGATGAATTTTAGCTTTGCAGGCTATGTACTTCAGTTTTGCATCCATGCCAAAGAAGGTCAATTCGTTCCAGCTTATTATTTAATTTTACCTGCGTTGATCATTGCCATATTCTTTACGGTATTTATGATTCATTGTTTGGATCAGGTTGTCCCACCCAAATATAAAAAACAAACGGTTAATTTACTCGGTCGTCTAGCCACCATTTCAAGTGGAAATGCCCGTCCCGGCTTTTCCGCTCAAGCTCGTGTGCGTGATGAGTTTGGTCAACTACATTATGTGCAAGTTGAGCCAGAATTTGGTGAGTTAGAGTTTCAGTCGAAAATCATTTTGATTCGTCAAAAAAAATCACACTATATTGGCAAAAAAATCAGTGTGTCGAACCGTTTATTTAATCCATCCTAGTGACAATCTTAGCGACACATTGTTACCATTTTTCAAGTCATAAAAAGCCAGTGTTCACTGGCTTGTATTCAATCAAATACTTAAAGCGATATTTTGATTAACGCTTCAGGAAACCTGAGACCAAATTCATCACTTGTTGAATATCAGCATTCGCTTCTTGCTGATTGGTTTGTCCAGCTTGTGGCGTCAATGAGTCAATAATTTGCGGCAATACCGTTGAAATTGCGCTATATACATCTTGTTTCTGAGTTTGTGTTTCTTGTGCAACTTGCTCCACTTCGGCATCATCAAATAAATTTTGTACTTGTTGATTAGTCACAGCAGCATTATCACCAGGGCCTGTAGATACCCAATCATCAACCTGACTGCTCAAGCCCTGTCCACGTAATTTATCCAAAGCACCTTGTAGGCCACCTTGTTTTTGAATCCAAGCCAACACTAGAGGTAACACTGCAACTAAAATGGTTGATGCATTACCACCGCTACTACGTTGCTGCGGCTGCGCTGCACCACCCAGTTGGCTCAACACAGAGCCTAGAATTCCACCCAAACCACCCGCTTGGTTTTGAGCATTGGTTTGGGTATTTTGAGTGCCTGCATTTGCACCAAATTGACCCAGCACCGAACCTAAAATACCGCCCAAGCCACCTTGTTGATTTTGATTGTTTGCACCACCAAGGGCCTGCTTTGCTAAAATCTCAACAATATTATTTAAATTTGTCATTTTATTTTTCCCAGTGAAACCTAGATAAACTTAATTACAGCATACGTGGGAAAAGACAGTTTTATCATAAATGTTTGTTAATTTTTGCAATTTCTCGCAGGCTAAGTATTTGTTACCAACGGAATTTATCCCAGTTTTCAGGATTTGCCCAAAATTTAGAGTTAAACCAATCTGGAATGTGTTTATAAGTCAAAATATTAAACTGCCATAAAGCAAAATCACTTTCATGTGTGGTTTTATCAATGAGCTGAGTAAAGCCTAAAGCACGTAATAATTGTTCATCGTGTAATTTACTCACCACCACGATGCGTTTGGCAAATAGGTCACGCAATTTTACCAACATCTGAGTTTTCTGCTGCTGATCCAAACTCAACATCATTTCAGTATCAAGAATCACAAATCCAAGGTCAAAACGCTGGGTAAAAGGCAGATTTAAAAACTCAGTTACGTTAAAATGTTGCCATTGAATTGGATGAAATTGATTGTATTGCTCAAGATCTTGACCAATGCAGATTGCGGTTGAAATGGGCTGCTCTTTTGACAAATCGTCTAGCATAGAAGTGATGACATTTTGTTCAGCCATTGACCGCATCCTTAATAATGAAGTGAGTATTCGTATGGAACTACAAGGCATTTGCCATAAAATGCATGCAGGTCTTAAAGACCTTAGTGTAACTGATCAACATACACACAAGGCAAATGTTGAGTATAAATTTATTCTAGATCGCTCAGAAGTTGATCTACCGTTTAGCCTTGGCCAAGAAATTGAAATTGAAGCCACTGGAAATATCTACTGCATTTCTTGCGGCGCAAAAACGCCTAAATCGTATTCACAAGGTCATTGCTTCAAATGCATGAAGACTAAGGCTGCTTGTGATATGTGCATTATGAAGCCTGAAACCTGTCATTATCATCTCGGGACTTGCCGTGAAGATGATTTTGCCCATGAAGTTTGCTTTCAACCGCATATTGTCTATTTAGCCAATTCGAGTGCCTTAAAAGTGGGGATTACCCGCTTGGGTCAAATGCCTACACGTTGGCTAGACCAAGGTGCGACGCAAGCTTTGCCTATTATGAAAGTTGGTTCACGTCGTTTATCTGGTCAGCTTGAAGTCATGTTTGGTACGCAAGTGGCCGATAAAACCGATTGGCGTAAATTGCTCAAAGGTGAAGCAGAACCGATCAACCTGATCGAAATTCGCGACCAATTAGTGGAAGAATTCGCACCAAAAATTCAGACCATTCGTGAAGAATTTAGCCAAAATTTAGAGTTTAATGAAACCGTTGAACTGCTAGAAGATGAGTTGCCACGCCAATTTATCTACCCGGTAGATGAATATCCTGAAAAAATCAAATCGCATAATTTGGACAAAACACCGATTATTCGAGGAAAATTACAAGGGATTAAAGGTCAGTATCTGATTTTGGATACCGGTGTGATTAATATTCGAAAATACACTGGCTATGAAATTAAAGTACGTACTTAAATCGACTCAAAGTCTAGTTAAGTTTAAAAAAGCGAGATATTTCTCGCTTTTTTACACCTACTCTACCAATCTGATTCATTGAACAGTTGAAAGAAACTTTAAATATGGCAACGCCATTAACTGCTCCGCTTCTAAGATTGGCACTTGCTTCCCCCAGATAATAAACACAGGTGCATCAATGCCTCGTGCAGCCAAAGCAAAGGACTCTGGCGTATACAAGGTGGCCATTTTTTGCAGTTGCTCCACCATTTTATTGGTTTGTTTAGACTGAACGATCATCAACTTTTCTTGCCCAATTTTTAATTCTTGTGGAATAAAAGGCGGAAATTGCATCACGATCTTCATCACGCGATCAAAATCACCAGTTTTTCTGACCACTAGCTCTGCAAGCTTTGCCGTATCTTTTAGATACGCTGTATTGCTCGACTTAAAGACACCTGCTGAATCCACCAACAATAAAGATTTCACTTCTAAGGGATACTGAGCGCTATAGAGCATGGCAATTGCACCACCCATCGAATGCCCTGCGATATGTAAATTTGGATCTAACTTTGCAGCATCTATAAATCGTCGTAATTTTTCAGTTAAATTTGGAATCGATAGATCAAATTGATCTGCAACTAGAGTTTCTCCATGTGCTGGCAGATCAGGAATAATGACATGATAATTTGGCGTTAAATAACGGGCAACGCGGTTCCAATTATCACGCGTGCCTGACAAACCATGCAGCAACAACAGCGTCGGTTTTCGTGGATCTCCTCCTTCACTATATGTCCATTCGATTTCATTATTTTTGACTTTTTTACTGCTCAAGCCCGCCCAAGCTCTTTCCTGCTCTAAAACTTTTTGAAAGTTCAGTTCTGCAGCTTGAATACCACTAGCAACACAAATGGTTAATAGCATCAATATCATGTGCTTAAAATAATGATCTATCCACCGCAATAACGGGTTCTTTAAACGTTTACATTGAGGCATATACAGAGATATCATCCGCTTAATCCTTTGTCGTGATGAGTTATTTTTTCTTCATATTATTTTTTTGAGAACAATAATCTACGATGCTAGAGTCGATATTTCATTTGCCAAATCTTTTAAATAAAAATTATATCTGTCAATTTAAGTCAAAAAAACCAGCTCGGAAGCTGGTTTTTTAAAAGCGGCCTTAATTATTTAATTTTGGCATGATCTTTTAGATAACGTGTGTAGTCATCAAATTCTTGTTGACCACGAAGCTGTTGATAAAGTTTTGTTAACTCATCTAACTGCTCACCCGTTAATGCTGCATCAGATTGTTTATTCACTGCAGTCACTGCAACCACAACCAATTCATTTGGTAGATTTGTGGTCGTAACTGACCAATGACCTGCTTTCGGTGCTTTTACGCTAAATGCAGCACGTTGAATTTCGCGTTTCAATAAGCCATCAGCACGGGTGAATGTACCCGCATTTTCAAAGTTTAAACTGCCTTTCGCAACTGAAGCAGCAGGTTTTGCAGCAAACTCTTTTAAAGTCGCTTGAATCTGTGCTTTTGCAGCATCAGACGCTTTCTTTTCAATCAGCTGAGTTTTCACATGCGCTTTCGCTTCAGCTAAGGTTTGAACACCCGCAGCATGATAGTTACGCACTTTCACCCAAACCACATCACCGTTTTTCAACTGAATGCTAGATGAAACATTACGTTCACCATTTTTAACATCATCGTTAAACAATTTAACTTTGACGTTTGCATCACTTAAAACTGGATGTTGCGATGCTAATGTTAAGCCATTCAATGACTGTACTTTTACGCCTTTCACTTCTTGGCCCACGACATCAAGAGCATCACTGCTTACAACCATGTCATTGAGGCTGTTTACAGTGTCAGAAAAAACATTGGCTTTTTTCGAAGCAGCGACTTCTGCTTGTAGACGTGCCTTTTCCTGTTCAAATGAAGCCACTTTTACAGCTGGCGCCACTTTTTCGATCAAGTGATAACCACTGTCTGTTTTTACTGGAGCAGTCACTTGACCAGCTTGAGCACCTTCAACTGCAGCATCAAACGCATCACCAAACACACCTTTTTCATAAGCAACCAGTTCACCACCTTTTGCTTTAGATTCAGAATCTTCAGAGAATTGCGCAGCAGCTTGGTCAAAGCTTAAACCCGCTTTAATTTTAGCTTGAACACTTTCAGCCAGTTTTTTAGCTTCGGCATCTGAACGATTGTCCGCAGTGATCATGATGTGCTTAACGAGTGGTTTAACTGACTTCTGTGCATTCTCAACAAAGCTGTTATACGCTTCTTTCAATTCAGCATCAGTTGCAGCTTCTACTGGTGCAGTAATATTGGCAGGTGTTAATACGACAAAATCTGCATCAACACTGGTTGCTTGCTTAAATTTGTTTTTATGCTGCTCATAATAAGCCGCAATTTCAGCATCAGATACTTTTACATTTTTCTTGTAATTTTCAAGATTAATGCTGGCCAACTGAATACTACGTTGTTCCGTTTGTAAGTTCGCAATTTGCAAGATATCAAGCTTACTCACCAATGCATATTCCATAAATGTTGTAGACAACATTTTTAAAGCATGGTCTTTACGTAAATTATCAATGAATGTGCGGTTCGTCATACCAATCGATTCGAGGTATCTCCCAAACGCTTCATCTGAAAATTGACCATCGACTTGGAAGCTTGGCTGCTGATGAATCATTTGCACAATTTGTGCATCGCTCAAGCTAATGCCTAATTTATCAGCTTGTTGCAATAACAATTGGCGTGAAACCAAAGTATCCATCGCTTTATTGCTAATGAAATTTTGATTCAATAATGTTTCATCACCCTGAGCATATGCCAGATATTGTTCTTTTAATGAGTTCGTCAGTGCTTCGAGTTCTTTTTGAGAAATTTCAGTACCGTTTACAGTCTTTGCTGCATCTTTAGATCCACCACTAAAATATCCTTCAATACCTACAAGTGCTAAAGGGGTTAAAAACAAAACGAGCAAGACCTTGCCCAGCCAACCCTTAATGACTTTACGAAACGATTCCATAAGTATTCCAATATTTTATTTGCGGTGAATTTTAACCGAAAACCCGAGATGAATGAATGCGATATATCAATTAATCACATTTACCAATAAAAAACGCGCCAAATAATGGCGCGCCTCATGTGCTTAATAAGATTAAGCTACAGAATCTTTCAAGCCTTTACCAGCTTTGAAGCTAGGAACTTTGCTTGCTTTGATTTCTAAAGTCGCACCAGTTTGTGGGTTACGACCAGTACGTGCAGCGCGCTCTTTAACGCTGAAAGTACCGAAACCAACTAAAGTAACTGTATCACCAGCTTTTAATGCATTGGTAACTGCAGCAATTGTAGCATCTAAAGCTTTACCGGCATCGGCCTTAGATAATCCCCCATTTTCGGCAATTGCATCAATTAATTCTGATTTATTCATGAAAATTACGTCCTCTTAATATCGTTTATTTAAGGTTCAAGAATTTGTATAAAACGCCATAACGCCTTTATAGCAATGCTTTAGGGTTAAACGCAATACTCCTCAACCTCTTTTTATAGAATTTTTTAACGAAAAAAACCTTGAAAATTCGATAATAGTAAAAAAGTTAGTGTTTTTTTAGTATTTCGGCCCTCAGTTGGGCATTTTCTTCGGCCAATTGGTCAACTTTAGTATGTAATTGAAGTATAAGCCTTTCTAAGTGCTGTAAATCCTTTACAGTCACCAATCCTAAACGGTTTAAAGAATGATTAACACCATTATCTAAAATTTTTTCTACTTTATCTTTCGTATCGGTTACAGATTCTTTG
Organism: Acinetobacter sp. YH16042; assembly: GCF_013417245.1. Lineage (NCBI taxonomy): Bacteria > Pseudomonadati > Pseudomonadota > Gammaproteobacteria > Moraxellales > Moraxellaceae > Acinetobacter > Acinetobacter sp. YH16042. The sequence continues at coordinate 16,881 of NZ_VPEJ01000023.1, read as the reverse complement.
GCTTTTTCTGAAACTTTTTCGACAGTTTGATCTGCAATATCAATCGTTTTGGACTCAAGCTCCTCTCCAACTTTGACTAAAGAGTCAAAAAGCTTATTTCCTTCACCCTCAGCACGTGAAAAAGCACCTAATCCAGCCAACCAAATCTGTTTGGTATATTTGCGAAAATCCATTTTAGAGCGACGATCAGAATGACTACGTACGCGAGTTTTAGCCGGCTTTTCTGATGTTTCTTGTGCATCGTCAATTATGCTTTCTGTATTTTCCATAATCCGCACTTCTCCTGATTATTTTATGTGCACAACAACATGTGATTCTTCATTTTAACAACATAATAGCAAACATATGACTTGATAGATTGATTAAACTGTTCTACAAAGCTGGTGAATTACCAACTTTTTGGTATATTCTAAGTTCCTCTAGAGCAGGATGCTCAGTTTCCAGTGCTTTCAGATTTTAACAAGGACATTTTTTTTATGAGTGATACGCAACAAACACAAGCTCAACCACATTTGTTGCTTACTATGACCCTGATTGTTTTAGAAACGATTTTTACTTTCATTTTAAAACATGACCGTGTTGTAGCATTACAAGCTAAAAAATTTGTTGATCAAAAAGTCGCACTGAAAATAAATAGCTACATCCCTTATTTTGACTTTTATGTTCAGTTTACTGAACACGGTATTCTGTTCGACACGAAATCTCCAGATAAAGCCATCGACCTTGATGTCCGCACGACATTAATGGATTTGGTGAAAATTTTTGTATTTGGTAATCGTAAAAGCATCAAAACCATGCGGATCGATGGTGATGTGGTTCTAAAAGATGAATTTCGCGATCTGGTTTCATTATTTAGTGTGCCGAAAATTTTATCTGACTGGAAACACTGGCTGTCTGAACCTGTCGAAGAAAACGATATCGTTGCGTCTAAAAAACGTATTGCCCCACTTTTAGAAAAAATTGAACAGCAACGCTCTAAAATCAACACACTGCAAGTTGAAGTTAAACAATACAAAAACCGTATTAAGCGTATCGAACGCCGTCAAAAGCGGATTAATATCGCTTTTAGTCTAATATCTGTTCTTTTAATAACGTTATTAGTGTATAATGTGTGGTTCAAATAAATACATAATTTTTCAGACAAAATAAAACAAATAAACAATCTCAAAAAAACTTGACTATTTTAGTCAGGATTCATAAAATCTGCACATCTAGACTTAACATGTGTATCGAATCATGCGCTTAACAACTCGCGGTCGCTACGCAGTGACTGCTCTACTTGATCTAGCTTTGCAGCCAACTGAACAAACGATCACTCTTGCAGAAATTGCAGCTCGTCAAACCATTTCAGTGGCCTATCTTGAGCAGTTATTTGCAAAATTAAAGCGTCACGGCTTAGTTTCCAGCATCCGTGGAGCAAACGGTGGTTATCACCTAGCTCGTAGTGCTGAAGACATCACTGTTTTGGAAATTATTGAAGCTGTAAATGAAACAGTTGATGCAACCCGTTGTGACCACAAAGGCAACTGCCAAAATGGTGCAATGTGCTTGACTCACGATTTATGGCAGGAACTCTCCCACCACATTGCCGATTATCTTGCAAAAATCACCCTTGCTGACCTTGTAGCACGCGATAACGTTCAAACCGTATCTATTCGTCAAAATTCAGCAAACTTTGATTCAGCCCTTTTATCGGTTACAGGTATTTGACATGAAGCGTCCTATTTATCTTGACTATGCAGCAACTACACCTGTAGACCCTCAAGTCGCAGAACGTATGATGGAATGTCTAACGTTTGACGGTACTTTTGGTAATGCAGCTTCTCGTTCTCATGCTTACGGCTGGCAGGCAGAAGAAAAAGTAGAATATGCACGTGAACAAGTTGCTAATCTAGTAAAAGCTGATCCACGCGAAATCGTTTGGACTTCTGGTGCAACTGAATCTGACAACCTTGCGCTTAAAGGTATTGCTCAGTTCTATGCATCTAAAGGCAAGCACATTATTACAAGTAAAATTGAACATAAAGCAATTCTTGATACTTGCCGCGAGCTTGAAGAAGAAGGCTTCGAAATTACTTATCTTGAGCCAGAAGCAAAAACAGGTTTAATCACACCTGAAATGGTTCAAGCAGCCCTTCGTCCAGATACAATTCTTGTATCTTTGATGATGGTGAACAATGAAATCGGTACAACTACAGATGTAGCTGCAATCGGTGAATTGACTCGTGCAAACAAAACTTATTTCCATGTAGATGCTGCGCAAGCTGCTGGTAAAGTAGAAATTGATCTTTCAACTATGAAAGTTGATTTGATGAGTTTCTCTGGCCACAAAATCTATGGCCCTAAAGGCATTGGTGCTCTTTATGTACGTCGTCAACCACGTGTACGTATTAAAGCGCAAATGCACGGTGGCGGTCATGAACGTGGTATGCGTTCAGGTACGCTAGCGACTCACCAAATCGTGGGTATGGGCGAAGCGTTCGAACTTGCAGGTAAAAACCTTCATGCCGAACAAACTCGTATTCGTGTACTTCGTGACAAACTTTGGAATGGCTTGCAAGGTCTTGAACAAGTCTTCCTGAACGGTCACCCAGAATACAACGTTGCAAACTATCTAAACGTCAGCTTTAACTTTGTTGAAGGTGAATCGTTAATGATGGCACTTAAAGATTGCGCAGTATCTTCTGGTTCTGCATGTACATCAGCAACTTTAGAGCCATCTTATGTACTTCGTGCATTGGGTCTTTCAGATGAATTGGCTCATAGCTCGATTCGTTTCAGCTTTGGTAAATACACCACTGAAGCCGATATTGACCATGTACTTGAAATTACCAAAGCAGCAGTTGAAAAACTACGTGATCTTTCACCGCTTTGGGACATGTACAAAGAAGGTATCGACCTTAATTCTGTAGAATGGGCTGAACACTAATTCATCCCGGTGAGATAGCTTTTATTTTAAGGCTATCTCATTGATTAAAGTAATTTCACCCCCATATTAATCTTAAGGCTGACCCCGAGGTTTGGAGAAGCATCATGGCTTATAGCGAAAAAGTAATTGATCATTACGAAAACCCTCGTAATGTTGGTGTTTTAGACAAAAATGCAGAAAACGTTGGTACAGGTATGGTCGGTGCACCAGCTTGTGGCGATGTTATGCGTCTACAGATCCAAGTTGATGACAACGGCGTAATTGAAGAAGCTCGCTTCAAAACTTACGGTTGTGGTTCAGCAATTGCATCTAGCTCATTAGTAACAGAGTGGCTAAAAGGCAAAACTCTTGATGAAGCTCAAGCAATTAAGAACATTGATATTGCAACTGAACTTGCACTTCCACCAGTAAAAGTACACTGCTCTGTACTTGCTGAAGATGCAATCAAAGCTGCTGTAGAAGACTACCGTAGCAAGAAAGTAAAAGCTTAATTGTTTACGTGTTTTAAAAAAGATTAACGGAGTTTTCATGATTCATTTAACTGAAAATGCTGCAACTCATATCAGCAATTACATCAAGAATCGCGGTAAGGGTGAAGGCATTCGCGTTGGCGTGAAAACTTCTGGCTGTTCTGGTTTAGCTTATGTACTTGAGTTTGTCGATGATATTGACACGCATGACCAAGTATTCGATCAGTTTGGCGTAAAAGTATTCGTTGACCCAAAAAGCTTAGTTTATCTTGAAGGTATGGAGATGGACTATGTGAAAAATGGTTTAAACGAAGGTTTTGAATTTAATAACCCAAATAAAAAAGGTGAATGTGGCTGCGGCGAATCGTTTACGGTTTAAGCCTTTTCCACGCTCCTTTTTCGCATTAAAACAGTGTAAAATTCACTGTTTTAATTGCATTTAAAGCAACACTTTTTGCACCTCTATTGCGGACACCATCTCCCATGAATCATTTTGAGTTGTTTAACTTACCTGTAGCACTCGATATTGATTTAGCAGTTTTAAAATCTGAATTTTTAAAGTTGCAGCAACAATATCATCCAGATAAAGCCGAAGACAAAGATCTAGCCCTGATTAAATCCAGTGAGATTAATCAAGCATTTAAAGCTTTATCCAATGTTGATAGCCGCGCTGCATATCTCTTAAGTCTCAAAAAACAAGATTATCACCTTGATCAATCGATTAGTGATTTTGAGTTCCTACAAGATGCCTTAGAAATTCGTGAACAGTTAGATGAGGCAGGCTCTGCTGATGACCTCACTTCACTTAAAACTGAAGTTCAGCAATGGATTGACGGTTTGGTTCGTGAATTTAAAATTGATTATGACGACGAAGACTGGGCTGAAGCTCGTGATACCGTACGTAAATTACGCTTCTTCCAAAAAGTGATGGCTGACATCGATAAAGCTGAAGATCGCTTCTTAGACGACGATAGCTTTGATTTAGACGATGATTTTTAATTTATTTTTTATATTTGACGTTCAAAGGATGTAACACACATGGCTCTCTTGCAAATTGCAGAACCTGGTCAATCAAGTGCGCCGCATGAACACCGCATTGCAATTGGTATCGATCTTGGGACTACACACTCTTTAGTAGCCACGGTACTTTCAGGTAAAGCGAAAGTGCTTAACGATGAACATGGTCGTGTGTTACTCCCTTCTATTGCACACTATGGCGAATCCACTACGCAATATGGTGCCGATGCAAAGGCATTCTTAACGACTGATCCTAAAAACACCATCGTTTCTGTAAAACGCTTTATGGGTCGCTCTAAAGCAGATATCAAATTTCAACACCCGTACAACTTAGTCGGTGAAGCGAATGAAATGCCTGCTTTTGAAACTGCACAAGGTCGTAAAACACCTGTTGAAATTTCTGCAGAAATTTTAAAACAGCTTAAAGACCTTGCAGAAAGCAGCTTAAATAATCCTGTTAATGGTGCTGTGATTACTGTACCTGCCTATTTTGATGAAGCACAGCGTCAAGCAACGCGTGATGCGGCTCAGCTTGCAGGTTTAAATGTACTACGTCTATTAAATGAACCGACTGCTGCTGCAGTGGCTTATGGCTTAGACCAAGACACCAATCTTGCACATGATCAAAACTATGTGATCTATGATCTGGGTGGTGGTACTTTTGACGTTTCAATTTTACGTTTCTCTCAAGGCGTTTTTGAAGTTCTAGCAACGGGTGGCCACACGGCGCTTGGTGGTGATGACTTAGACCGTCTGATTGTAAAATGGGCAAAAAAACAACTGAATATTGAAACTTTAGATGATGCTGAATATGCACATTTCATCGTTTCTGCTCGTAAAGCAAAAGAAGCTCTAACCGAGGCTGAATCTGTAGAGCTTAAAGTTCTTGATCAATCATTGACTTTAGACCGCCCTACTTTTGAATCCATCATCAAAGTTGCTTTGGATAAAACCATCAGCGTTTGTAAACGTGTCATGCGTGATGCCAAGCTTGAGCTCAGCGATATTCAAAATGTGGTATTGGTCGGTGGTTCTACCCGCTCGTATGCTGTACAAAAAGCTGTTCAAGATGTCTTCAATCAAGAACCGCTCTGTACTATTAACCCTGATGAAGTTGTGGCCATTGGCGCGTCGATTACAGCGAACCAACTTATTGGTAACTCTAAAGATGGTTCACTGCTTTTAGATGTCACACCACTTTCTTTAGGTTTAGAAACCATGGGCGGTTTGGTTGAGCGCCTTATTTCGCGTAATACAGCCATTCCAGTGGCACGTCGCCAAGAATTCACAACCTATCAAGATGGTCAAACAGCGATGTTAATTCATGTTGTACAAGGTGAACGTGATCTGGTTGAACATTGCCGTAGTCTAGGTCGTTTCGTGCTTCGTGGTATTCCACCGATGACTGCGGGTCAAGCGCGTATTGAAGTGACTTTCCAGGTTGACGCAGATGGTTTACTGACGGTGTCTGCCAAAGAAACCACTTCTGGTGTGCATGCTCAAATTGACATCAAACCTTCTTATGGTTTATCTGATGCCGACACTGAACGCTTACTGATTGATGGTTATAAATTTGCTGAAGAAGACAAAAACTTACGTCATCTTCAAGAAACCAAAGTTGAAGCAAAACGTGAACTTGAAGCACTTGATCAAGCACTTAAAGTGGATGCTCAACTCCTCAGCCAAGAGCAACACAGTTCCCTCACTGCTGCACGCACAGTTTTAGATGCTGCACTTGAAACGACAGATATCAAAGCTATTGAACATGCTGTAGAACAGCTTAAAATACATAGCGATGCATTTGCTGCAGCTCGTATGAATCAGCACATTGATGCCGCACTGAAAGGCACAAAACTCGATGACTGGTCAAACTCAAATTAATTTATAGGTCAAGATTATGCCACGTATTAAAGTACTGCCTCACGCAACAATCTGCCCAAACGGCGCTGAGTTTGAAGTCGAATCAAATACTAACCTTTGCGAAAGCATGTTAAAAAACGGCATCAAAATTGAGCATGCATGTGATATGTCTAAAGCGTGCACCACTTGCCATGTGGTTGTACGTAAAGGTTTTGATGGTCTAGATGAAATGGATGATGTCGAAGCAGATCTTCTCGATCGTGCTTGGGGGTTAGAACCAGACTCTCGTCTGTCATGCCAAGTAAAAATTGAAGATGAAGATTTGGAAATTGAAATTCCCAAATACACCATCAACCATGCTTCAGAAAATCATTAATTTATAGATAATTTTCTATAATCAAAAAGCCAGTTCATCGTAACTGGCTTTTTATGCATAAAACTATTCAACAATTCAAAAAAAAGAAGACGTTTTGATAAAAGAATGAATTGAGTTATTTTTACAATTTAAGGCAATACGATTAGATCTAATTTTTATAATGTATATGTGAAATTAAGAGTGAGATTCAGTTTTTTTGACTTCTTCGATCACTTCGTCTTCTAAATTCAGTTTTACGATACCAGCAGAGTTAGTCATTTTTTGCTGTGTTTGTAGGCGTTGAATCATGCGTTCTAAAACATGTATTAGTTCAGGATATTCAAAGTTTTGTACTTCATCTAAGTTCAACAATAGATTAAAGCCTTTATATTCGTAGTCAAACCACCGCTGATAATCTGTTTTCTGAGAGGTGTATTTTTCCATCACTTGCCAAGTACGTACTGGGCTTTTGATGCCTTTTAAGAAGATCGGTGCTTTGGGTGCACATAAATAGTCATTTTTCACTAAATGATGCGTATCGTCTGAAATCAAAATTTCGTCGACTTCGGCAGCACTCTGTAATCTTGCAGCCAAGTTGGCATCACGACCCACGATGGTATAAGCCATACGGTGAGCCGCACCATAGTTCCCAACGTGGCAATACCCTGTAGAAATACCCATACGAATGTGTAGCGGCGGATAACCCATTTTAATCCAGCGTTCACGCAGCAACTTCATTTGCTGACGCATGACCATTGCCATCTCTAAACAGGTTTTTGCGTCTTGCTCTACGCCTTGGCTATGTGGATCACCAAAGAAGATTAGAATTGCATCCCCCATAAATTTATCGACAGTCGCTTCATACTGTTTGGCAATCTCAGTCATATGACTCAAATAGTCATTGAGTAGAAATGCTAAATCGTCTGGGATTAATGTTTCAGAAAGTTCTGTGAACCCTTGAATATCTGAAAAGAAAATCGTGAGTTTTTTACGTTTATATTCGATTTTAGCTTCAGACTCACCTTTCATAATCGATTGCCAAAGTTGCATAGGCGCATAACGACTCAGCTGATTGGCGAATTCCATATAACGATTCATCTGATCATAATAGTGGTTCTTTTTATTACTCAGAGACTGAACTTGGGTGTGTTGATAAAAAGCCCCTACGCTGAAATATGTAATTAAGCACAGAAAGCCAAGAACGGTTAATTCACTGCTGGTTGACTCAAAATACTCTTGAAAACCAAAGACATAAATATTACACAAATAAAATACAGTGACGCCTACAATTCCTGCCAAGGACATCATTAAGAAATTAATTTTGTTATAAATGGTTGTATACAGCAGTGCAAAGACCGCAAGAAAGGTTAAAACGAGGCTTAAATGTACTGCAGACATCAGCACAGCAATAACGATGATATCGATCAGAAAAAGTACATTACGCTTAACTTGATTGCTATATCGATAAATTAGCCAATGGGAAAACTTGGGAACAACTAAAATCAGAAAAAATAAAAATGCAGGAATGTAGATTTGATATTGCGTATCTGGCTGAGTGTAATGATAGACAACAATCACCAAAGACAGCATGATATATCCCATCAAACGATGAAAATATTCAAACTGTTTAGGCTCTTTGCTGATTAAATTGTCTAACGGCACTCGATCGCCCCCATACGGACACTCATTCTTCTACTATCCTGATATTGTCCGTAAATCGGGATTAGTCCATACGCCAATCGAAAGGCATATCGCCTTGACCACGTAGTGCAAGCATTAGTGTTTGGCGCATGTGTGCCAAGACATCATTGTTATAAGGAACTGCTGGCGTACCCCAAACTGGTTTCGGCCAAGCCACATCATTTTGATAACGAACAACATGATGAAAATGTAATTGTGGAACCATATTACCCAATGCAGCTACATTCATTTTGTCTGCACGGAATACACGTGACAATTGGCTTGATAACCAGCTTGATTCACGTAAAAACTGCTCTTGGTCTGCCTGACTTAATTCATAAAGCTCTGTAATTCCCGGAACACGTGGAATCAAAATAAGCCACGGGAATTGCATATCATTCATCAAACGACATGTTGACAGAGGAAAGTCGCCTACATAAAACGTATCTTGAGCAAGTTGTGGATGTAAACTAAACATATCTTTATAAATGATGCAAAATTAGAATGATGGCTAATACTATCACATCCTTATGGGTGTGAATATTCTGTACAGAACGTTTCATTACAAATAAACTGCATTTGAATAAAACGTTGCGTGCTTATGACTCTAATAAATTTTTCAAAAAAATCAAGCGTTTCTTCTATATAAAAAACACTCATGAAAATCTACTCATTCTAAACAAGCAATTTATACGCCAAATCTATTGATTTGGCGCCAATTCCTTCAGCAAACTGTCTAATAAGTCATTTATAAATTGAATGCGTTTGTCATATTCTTCGAGCATGACCATCACTTTTAGACGCTGTCCACCTTCCATTCGGAAGAAAGTCGGATGCTTTTGCATCATTTGAATGATCGATATGGCTTGAACTGGTGTATCTGGTGAGAACTCAATACTGCCGCCATGTGAACTGATATCAATTTTTGTGATACCCAATTGTTCCGCTTTTAAACGCAACTGATGGACAGAGAATAATTGCTTGACTGCTTGCGGCGGCAAGCCAAAACGATCGATCAACTCCATACGAATGTTATCGAGTTTCTCTTGAGTATCCGTATTACTAATGCGTTTATAGAACAATAACCGTTGATGTACATCACCTAAATAATCATCTGGAATTAAGGCTGGCATGTGCATGCTAATTTCAGCCGTTAATGACAATGGAGAGTCAAAGTTAGGCGTTTTACCTTTTTGAATGGCTTTGGTGGCTTTTTCAAGCATTTCCATATACAGGCTATAACCGATGGTTTGCATTGAGCCACTTTGCTGTTCACCCAGCAACTCACCTGCGCCACGAATTTCTAAGTCTTCTGTAGCCAACATGAAGCCCGCACCCAAAGTCGATGCACGAGAAATGGCATCTAGGCGTTTTTCAGCATCACCTTTTAAACCTTTAAGCGAAGGCACAAGTAAATATGCATAGGCTTGATGGTGCGATCGACCGACACGACCACGTAATTGGTGCAACTGCGCCAGCCCCAGTTTATCTGCACGCTCAATCAAAATGGTATTGGCGTTTGGCACGTCAATCCCAGTTTCAATAATGGTTGAACACACCAGCACGTTATATTCTTTGTGATAGAACTGTTGCATGATTTGCTCTAGTTCACGCTCACGCATTTGACCATGAGCAACTGCAACACGTGCTTCAGGGACCAATTCCCGTAAGGTTTCTGCCGTACGTTCAATGGTCTCGACTTCGTTGTGTAAGAAATACACTTGTCCACCACGTAGCAATTCACGCAAGATGGCTTCTTTGATCGAATCTCCAGTATGCTCTTGTACAAAGGTTTTCACAGCAAGTCGACGTGCAGGCGGCGTTGCAATAATAGATAGATCACGCATGCCACTAAAAGCCATATTTAGCGTACGTGGAATAGGCGTTGCAGTTAGCGTTAGCATATCAACATCGGCACGTAAAGCTTTAATTCGCTCTTTATCACGTACACCAAAACGGTGCTCTTCATCCACGATCATGAGACCGAGATTTTTAAATTGCACGCTTTCCTGCAAGATTTTATGTGTGCCAATCACGATATCCACTTTGCCTTCTGCGAGGTCTTCAATGGTTTTGGTATGTGATTTTGATGAACCAAAGCGTGATAGGACTTCAATACGTACAGGCCAGTCCGCAAAACGGTCTTTGAAAGACTCGTAGTGCTGCTGTGCCAACAACGTGGTTGGAACAAGTACAGCCACTTGTTTGTTATTTTGTACTGCCACAAATGCAGCACGCATGGCCACTTCTGTTTTACCAAAACCGACATCACCACAAACCAAGCGATCCATCGGCTTCGCTTGTTGCATGTCATACAGTGTCGCTTCAATAGCATTGGCTTGGTCTAAAGTTTCTTCATAGGCGAAGCCACTGGCAAACTGCATATAGAGGCTCTGATCCAGTTCAAATCCATAACCGGGCTTCGAATGACGACGTGCTTGAATATGTAAAAGTTCTGCCGCCACATCATGGATCTGCTCTAAAGCCTTGCGTTTGGCTTTAGACCATGCATCTGTGCCCAATTTATGTAATGGTGCTAGATCTGGGTCACCACCACTGTATCGGCTAATTAAATGCAGGTTTGTTACAGGGACATACACCTTAGCTGCATCGGCATAGTCTAACTGCAAAAACTCATGGTCTTGGTCATCGATACTCAAGGTAATTAAACCTGCATATCGCCCCACACCATAATCAATATGAACCACAGGTGCGCCAATACTGAGCTCGGTTAAACTACGAACAAGGAACTCTTCTGATACTTCCTGTTGGCGTTTACGACGACGTTGAACCACACGGTGTTCATATAGCTGATTTTCAGAAATTACACTGAGCTTGTCAGTTAACAATAAACCACGATCTAAGGGCGCATTGGTGATCGCAATCGCATGCATAGAATGCATAAAATCATCAAAACTTTCGACCGTCGGGATATCACCCAAACTTGGACGCAATGCATCTTTTAAAGTTTCACGTCGACCTGCGCTTTCAGCCACCAAAAGCACCGGATAATTTGCCGCATCGATATACTGCTTAACCGCAGAAAATGGCTTTTCACGTTTTGGATCGACAGGTAATCGGGGTGGAATCTCAGCTGCAAGATTGATCACGCCATTGCGTTCATCAAAAGCCTCAGGCGAAGCCACGATACGACGACAGAGATTTAATTGTTCTAAGACCTGATTTGGTTGTAGGAAAATCTGCTCTGGCGGCAAAATCGGTTGGTCGACATTATGACGACGGTCTTCATAACGACGCACAATATCCGACCAAAACTGAATCAATGTGTCATCTATGGCTTTGTCTGTAATGACAATGCCATTCTCAGGTAAGTACGAAAACAGGGTACTTTGCTCTCGCATGGCTTGTTCAGAGAAGAACAACGGAAAATAAAACTCAATACCCGGTGAAGCTATACCATCTTGTACATCTTGATAAATTGGGTTTTTCTTTGGATTTGCTGTCGGAAAATTTTCCGCGTATCGATCACGAAACAGTGAACGCGCTTCTTTTAATGGAAATTCTTTTGCAGGTAAAACCGTAAAATGATCTAAGTTTTGGGTGGTTCGCTGCGTTTCATGATCAAAGAATTTGAGGGTATCGATTTCATCATCAAATAAGTCAATACGAATTGGCGAACTTTGCCCCGAAGCGTAAATATCCATGATGCTGCCGCGTACTGCAAATTCACCATGATCATAAACGGTATCCACTAAGTGGTAGCCCGCTTGTACTAATCTTAATTTTTGTTGTTCGATATCAAATTTTTGACCCACTTTAATATCAAAGTGTTCACCTAACACCCAAGATGCCGGTGCAACTCGCTGCGATAAGGTTGTTGCCGAAACCAGCAACACGCCTTGCTGTGGCATATTAGACAAAATCGCCAAGCGTTCAGAAACGATGTCTTGATGTGGCGATAGTCGGTCATAAGGTAAAATTTCCCAATCAGGGAAAATAGTCGGCTTAATTCCGTAAAATTCCAGCTCACTTTCTAACTGCCCGAGATGCTGATTATTACGTGCTACAATTACAAACAACTGTTTCGATTGTTTGCTAATTTCTTTAAATAATAATGCAGCAGATGAGCCTTGTAAGTTTCCGACCCACCGCTTTTCGCCAGCTTTGAGCTGTTTAAGATTGAGTTGTGAAATTTCTTGCTGGAACATGATGTAAATAGCTTTTAATGTTTTAATCACTTAGTGATCATATTAACACGATGCTTTTTACATTCCGAGATTTAAGCAACTATATACAGTGTTTTAACCAATATGGATTTGCGATTGTATTTTCTATTGATGAGTACCATTAACGCACCCATCAAACTCAAACACTGCAGTCCATTCACTTACTTACGATCACGGATGAATTGACGATAATAATCATTCAATAGTTTGACATAGTGTTTAAACTGCAACAGATTTTCTTCAGTATTGCCTAATCGTGCAATAAAGCGTTGACTTGCAATTTCCAAGTCTATTTTTTCATTGATAATCATTGCAGTTGCATAGAGCTGTTTTAAATCATCGAAATTTGTCATTTTTCTATTCGACAGATATTCCATACGTTCAGACAATGTATTTAAAACTATACCTTCAATGATATAGCCCTGAGTTTCATCATATTGAATGTGGTGTTGTTCTAAGTAAAGTTGCTCAGGCGACTCTTTAGCACCTTTGAATAAATCGACTAACTTATTAAACATCTGACTATCTACAACATGATAAAAAACCTATTGTACTTCGATTACATCCTTTTTTGGGCAAGTTAAAGTATTTCTGACTTTATCTATGCGCTAAATTTTTCATCCAAACCTTCATGACTATATATAGAACTATAATTACGATCTTAAGCAAATATAGCGTTTTATTTTCAACCCAATACTTTCTTTTAGAAATTAAGTTACTTTCAGAAATCTAAAACATCACTGCCATCAGATTAGTTTTCTAGATTTACCACTAATTTCTTCAAATAAAAAACGAAGGATTAACCTTCGTCATTTACTCATCATGGAGCTATTTAAAAGTCTTAAATAAGCATTTAACTCACTTGAGCGAGTGGCATACTAAATGGTGTCACTTCAGAAACTAGATTTTCAATCGAGAAAATTTCATCCAATTGACTTTCAGTTAACAGCTCTTGCTCTAAAACCACTTGGCGAATGGTTTTATTTTCGGCAATACATTGCTTACCGATTTCATCACATTTTGCATGACCTAAATATGGATCGAGTAAGGTCACGATTCCTACACTACGCATCACAGCATCAAAACATGCTTGCTCATTTGCCTGAATCCCTTGAATGCATTTGCTGTCTAATGTTTTTACGGCATTCACCAAAAGCTCAATCGATTCATTCATGGACAATGCAATCACCGGCTCCATGACATTTAATTGTAATTGCCCTGCTTCTGCGGCTAAAGTGATGGTTAAATCATTCCCCATTACTCGAAATGCAATTTGGTTGACCACTTCTGGGATCACAGGATTGACCTTTGCAGGCATGATCGACGAACCTGCTTGTAACTCAGGTAATCGAATTTCCGCTAAACCTGTACGTGGCCCAGAACTTAAAAGACGTAAGTCATTACAAATTTTAGAAAGTTTGACAGCTAAACGTTTTAAGCAACTCGATAATAAAATAAATACGCCACAATCGCTGGTTGCTTCGACATAGTCTTCTGCACCTTGCAATTTTAGACCGGTCAAATGAGCTAGATTTTCAACGGCCTTCGCTGCATAACCCGCAGGAGAATTCACGCCAGTGCCAATTGCCGTCGCACCTAAATTAATTTCCAATAGAAGCTGTCGATTTTGCTCAATCAACTTCAAATCTTCTTTTAATAATGTTGCAAATGCTCGGAACTCTTGCCCCAAAGTCATCGGAACAGCATCTTGTAACTGTGTACGCCCCATTTTGATGACATGTTTAAACTCATCGGCTTTAATATGTAAGCTTCCAATTAGCTGATTTAAAACCACAAATAAAGCATCAAAAGCGCTAAATGTTGCTAGACGCAGCGCTGTTGGATAGACATCATTGGTCGATTGTGACTTATTAACATGATCGTTTGGATGAATCCGTTGATAACTGCCTTTAGCATCTCCGAGCAACTCAAGGGCAATATTGGCAATGACTTCATTGGCATTCATGTTAATAGAAGTGCCTGCTCCACCTTGATAAATATCAATTGGAAATGAATCTGCCCATTGTTCAGGATGATCAATCAATGCATCGCACGCCTGCTGAATCGCTTGGCGAATATCATCTTGTATTAAGTTAAATTGATAATTGGTTTCTGCTGACGCTTTTTTTACCTGAGCAATAGCGCGTACAAAGTTTAAATTTTGTCCGACATGCTGCTTTGATATTTGAAAGTTTTCGATGGCACGCAATGTATGTATACCGTAATAACATGACTGCGGGACTGCTTTATCCCCCAATAAATCATGCTCTATTCTCGTTTTTTCCATTTGAACCGTTGTCACTGCGCATTCCCTCTAATTACGCACCAAGACTGTGCATACCTCATATTCGACCTGTTCAAATCATCTCACTACAGATGATGTGATGCACATTTGCAACCAAATATTTCAAATGCACATTTCTTGTTCACCATGTAACATTGTGTAATTTTTACCTAATTTCATTAGTTCTCTTTTTGTGATGAAAAGTCTTAAGTAGATTTACATTTCAAAATTTAAATTCCCTTCTGTACAACATTTCAGCAGCACAATAAAAAATTCGATTTGTAATAAGAAAAAATATCATTTACGCAAAACATACATAAAATATGCTTAAAGGTTACAGAGTGTAATTTTTAAATCGTGCTTGAATCTGCGACTTACGACAGAAGTACAAATTTTCATCTAGGACAGAGATGATTTGCTTTCATTAAGGACGAACCGCCTATGAGCCATTTAAACCCGACATTAGTCACCTTTATTTTTTATATTCTTGCAATGCTTGCCATTGGTTTGTATGCCTACAAAGCTACGCATAACTTTGACGAATACATTTTAGGTGGACGAAGTTTAGGAAGTGTTGTGACTGCACTTTCAGCAGGTGCATCCGACATGAGTGGTTGGCTACTCATGGGTCTCCCTGGTGCAATTTATCTATCTGGTCTTTCCGAAGCTTGGATTGCAATCGGCTTAATTATCGGTGCTTGGTTGAACTGGTTGATCGTTGCTGGTCGCTTGCGTGTTCATACCGAATATCAAAATAATGCCCTGACCCTGCCCGATTATTTCACGAGCCGTTTTGCAGACCGTAAAAAGATTTTACGTATCATTTCAGCTGTAGTGATTTTAGTGTTCTTTGCGATTTACTGTGCTTCTGGCATGGTGGCTGGCGCACGACTTTTCGAAAGTTTATTCGGTTGGAACTACACAACAGCACTGTGGATTGGTGCAATTGCAACCATCAGCTATGTCTGTATTGGTGGATTCTTAGCGATCAGTTGGACCGATACTTTCCAAGCGGGTCTGATGATCTTTGCACTGCTGATCACACCGATCATCGCCTACCTTGCTTTAGGTGATAACAGTCAAAATCTTGCTGCTGTTTTGGAAACAGCTCGCCCACAAGCTTCTAATTTATTTGAAGGTTTAAGTACAATTGCGATTTTATCCAGCATGGCATGGGGCTTAGGCTATTTTGGTCAGCCGCATATTTTGGTTCGCTTTATGGCAGCCGATTCTGTTAAATCCATTCCGAATGCACGACGCATTGGTATGACATGGATGATCCTGTGTCTAGGCGGTGCTGTAGCAGTGGGTTATATCGGTATTGCTTACTTCCAAGTCCACCCAGAACTGGCAAGTGTCGTTAATGCTAACCCTGAAACGATATTTATGGAGTTGACTAAAATTCTATTCAATCCGTGGATTGCAGGGATTATTTTAGCGGCAATTTTAGCTGCGGTGATGAGCACACTTAGCTGTCAGTTATTGGTTTGTTCAACCACCTTGACGGAAGATTTGTACAAAGGTTTTATTCGTAAAAACGCATCGCAAAAAGAATTGGTTTGGATTGGACGTGCGATGGTCTTGGCAATTGCCGTATTTGCAATCACCTTTGCAATGAACCCTGCAAGTAAAGTTTTAGGCTTAGTAGCTTATGCATGGGCAGGTTTCGGAGCTGCATTTGGCCCACTGATTATTCTTTCATTGCTTTGGAAACGTATGACGCTTAACGGAGCAATCATTGGTATGATCGTGGGTGCAGTGACTGTCATCGTGTGGAAAAACTACTTAGGCCACCTTGGTTTATACGAAATCATTCCAGGCTTTATTTTCTCTGCAATCAGTATCGTTGTCGTGAGCTTATTGGGCAAAGCACCTGAGGCTGAAGTTGTTGAACGCTTTGAAAAAGCCGAAGCGCAATATCAAAAAGAAATGTCTGAAATCTAAAATTTTTGACACTAAAAAGGGGCTAAATGCCACTGCTGTCCCATAGTTTGACTTAAATAAAAAACCTGAGTCCAAAATAGTTAAAATGTAAGTGCTAACAAAGACTTCAACTATAAAGGATTCAGGTTTTGTCACATCAGAATACCGTATTTCAT
>NZ_VPEJ01000022.1:0-54896 GCF_013417245.1 Acinetobacter sp. YH16042 | reverse complement strand
CAAGTAACTTGGACCAGTGTTGATCATTTAGCATTGTTCGAGGCATAGCGAGTGTAAAATTGGGTTTGGCGATTTAATTTTACTATCTCGCTATTTTTTTAATCAACAAATGTCAACAGACCCTAATTAAAAATAACAAAAATCATGCGATTGAACTGTTGGATGAATATTTGGCTGATTGGTATCAAATGCATAAAAATACACTTTGGTACAATAGTCATTTAAATTTAGATAATTATTCATATGTTGGTTACTGGGCTTTTGAAGCAGCAGCTCTTGTTTATTTACTAGATTTGGATGACAGTTCTTTACATAAACATTTGTTTTATCCTAAAGATATAGTTGCATGGGTTCGTAAAAATAATACTCAATCTGAAGTAACCCAAGACAATCTAACTGTATTAAAAGTCAATGCTGGCGAAAAATCTCCAAAAACGGGCTATTGGACAACCCCTGCACAAGTGGATTCACGCGTTTATGTGTTAAGAGGTGAAATGTTACCAACACTTTCTAAGGCAGATTGGGGTGAAGTGTACTGGTATTTTAATGGTGAAGAATAAATAAAATATGCCCTTCGGGGCATTAATTTTAGGCTGAATATGAATTTTAAAATCGATCCTAAATTTTTATATTTATTAGAACATTTTAGTTCTAAAGAATTTTTTTATAGCATGAGAAATAACTATCAATCTTTTTTAGATCGTTTGGAATTGCTGTTTGCCGTTTATATGAGAAATCTACCCTATAATTATCTTGATTTTCCAATGCCAAAGCAAGTAGACATCAATTGGGGAGGGACGGTTTTACCACTTTTAAGAAAAACTATGGATACTTTAGATTTTGCTTATATAAGAATAAAAGAAGGCGATCTAACATATTTAGATTGCGCATCAGAGATTCGATCGAATGACAAAGGTATGAGTGAGTTTTCAAAAAAATGGATGGATGAACTACCTCATGAAAATGTGAAAGAATGTTGGGATTTTTATACAAAGGCTAAGGCCGAGGCATTCATTATTGAAAATACCTATCCAACGTATTGGAATCAAGAAAGTATTGTTGATGAAATATCTGATATTTCAAAAATTAATATTCCTGTGTCATATCCCATTTATCGTGTAAATCAAAGTATTAAAGTAAAATCGAATGAAAAAGTTGCGATAACAGGTTTATATATTTCCGAATTTGTGCCGAACCGAATAGAATTTATGGCTCATAGTAATGAAGATGATAGAGGTTTTGGTAGTGTAATTCCCACTACAATAGATCCAGAAACTTATGAAACATATTATGAGAAAACAGATTGGTACTTGATTGAAAGAGTTGCAAATGAAGGGGGCAAGTTTACCGATCGAAGCTGAAATGATTTGTGTTGTCTGATGTGTGTTGATAAATGATAGCGAAATAACACATATAATTTATCCAAAAGATTTGGTTAAATTTGCCCTAAAACAGGTGAATGGTATAGTCCTGCGAATAACATGGAAAAACGCCATTTTAATCAAGGAGAAGATATGCCTGAGATTAAAGATAACCCTTGGAGTCTTACGATTTGGTATCTGACTGAATAAGTAGATGCCATTCGAGGTATGTTGGAATGGATGGGTATGTGTACTGGCAGCTTGATGGTGATAAATAGGATAAAATTTCCTTTTGGTTATTCGTTTCTAATGGATAATATTTTTAATTTTCTTTGATTATTATTTTTAATTAAATAAATTAAAACCCAATATTTTTTAAAGGATAATGATGAAAGTTTTAAAAACGAATTTAATGTTTATTATGCTTTCAGCAATGAGTTTAATAGGGTGTAATACTCATTCAACAAAAACTTATGTGTTGACGACAACATCTTATGGTTATGATGCAAGTTATATACCTTATATTGTTGAATTAAATGGTGAAGAGTTGGGTGGCGGATTTGGTAGTGGAACGAAAAGATCAGCAGTGTTAACAGGGTCCCAATATGTAAAATGGGGTGAAACAAACAGTTCGCGTAAACATAAAGCTATAAATGTTCCTTTATTAATTTCTAAAGACTTAAAAGATAAAAAATATTTAGCAGTACATTTATACCCAGATGATAGTGTGGAGATTACTCTTTCAAATGAATTACCTCGTGCTACAAATAAAGGTTTAGAGTGGAGAGCAAAAATTATTGATGAATTGAAGGTAAAAGAAGAAAAATAGCTGTATCAGTCATGAGTGGCATATAGATCAAAAAAAAGCGCATGATGACATGCGCTTTTTAATTTACAGCTAATTATTTTTCAACGAATGCACGTTCGATCACGTAGTCGCCTAGAACGCCCATCTTAGGAGATTCTTTCAGGCCGTGCTGGTCAAGTAGTGCAGCAACGTCGTCTAGGAATGCAGGTGAACCGCAAAGCATTGCGCGGTCAGTTTCAGGGTTGAAACGTGGAAGCCCAATTTTTTCGAAAAGTTGTCCAGATTCAATGGCAGTTGTTACACGGCCTTGAGTATGGAATTCTTCACGAGTTACCGTAGGGTAGTAAACCAATTTTTCTTTCGCGCCTAATTCACCAAAGAATTCGTGGTTAGGAATTTCATCTAAGATTAAATCTTGATAAGCCAATTCCGAAATGAAACGTGTACCATGTACAACGATGATTTTTTCAAAACGTTCGTAAGTTTCAGGGTCACGAATTACAGAAAGGAACGGTGCAAGACCTGTACCTGAAGAAAGTAGGTATAAGTTTTTACCAGGGTTTAAGTCATCTAGAACCAACGTACCTGTAGGTTTTTTAGATACTAAAATTTCATCGCCAACTTTTACTTTTTGTAAAATAGACGTTAAAGGACCATCTGGAACTTTAATAGAGAAAAACTCTAATTCTTCTTCATAGTTTGCGCTTGCAATAGAATAAGCGCGCATTAAAGGCTTACCATTTACTTCAAGGCCGATCATCACAAATTGACCGTTTTTAAAACGTAACGCAGTATCGCGAGTGGTTTTAAAAGAGAATAAAGTGTCATTCCAATGGTGGACGTGAGTAATCTTTTCGACGTTAAAAGCAGCCATTAAAGGTCTCAATAAAATTATCAAATTAGAACAGCTTACTATTCTAATCTAAAATCATTCTCGATAAACTGAATATATTTAATTGAACTTATCAGAAAAAGTGATTATGTCTGAGCTTAAAATGCCAATTATCGGGTATATGAAATCTCCCTACCGAGAAAAGTTTGGTATTCCACGTCAGCCAAATTTGGTGCAAGTCGAATCTTATATTGAAATGGTAGAACCTTATAACGATTTATTGGCTTTTGAGGGGATTGAAGATTTTAGTCATCTTTGGCTGATTTGGCAGTTTCATGAAAATAAAAATGCAGATTCGACAAAATTTCGTCCGCAAGTTCGTCCTCCGCGTTTAGGTGGTAATCAAAAAATCGGGGTATTTGCGACACGAAGTATGTACCGACCGTCACCTATGGGCTTGTCGGTTGTGCAGCTCAAAGGGGTGAAAAAAGTCGGTAAATCGGTACGTGTCTATGTTGTCGGTAGTGATTTGTTAGATGGCACGCCAATTTTAGATATCAAACCCTATATTCAATATTCAGATGCAGTGATGGATGCGCAAAGCGGTTATGCGCAGGATGAGCCTGTGCGTAAACAAGTGATTTGGTCAGAAGCAGCAGAACTGCAAAAAGCTCAGTTGATCGGTATGGGGTCTTTAGGGATGCAGACAGTTTTAGAATTACAAGAGGTGTTATCTTTAGATCCACGACCTGCATATCAACACGATGAGGAGCGTGTGTATGGCATGTTGTTTGGTGGTTGTAATGTACGTTTTAAAGTGTTGGAGCTTCAGATTAAGATTTTAGAAATCACTTAAATGTAGAGGGAAAGACCGAACCCTAATAAGTTGATAAATAAGTAAAAATTATTTATCAACTGTGGGGTGTAGTAAAATTAATATTTTTTCATTTCATCTAAAATAATTTGGCTTGCTGTATTGTTAAATAAGCTGCAAGATTTGCTTTGTAATTCGATAAACTCATCTAAGGCTGTATTTTTTGGAGTGATTGCTTGTAAAGCTTGAATTTCTTTACTTAAGTTAAATTCTTCGCCCTTTTGATAATAATTAACTTCGTAGATGCTGCTTTTGAATTCAGCTAAACCATAAAAAGAGTCATCATCTTCTTTTATATAACTCGTTGAATCTTTGAAGATTTTTTTTATGTAATTTTGGGATAAAGTGCTGATATTATTCCATTCTTCTCTTAAGTAAGGTTGAATGTCGTTATCTAATGAATAGTTATATAATTCAATATATTCTTCAGAATTATTAATCGATTGGAATTGGATACAGCTAGAACCAGCTGGGAATTTAACATTTGAAAGGGCTTGATAAAAAGTTTGACCTTTAATTCCCATCGGATATGTTGATAGTAGATTGTGTTTTAAAGTTATGTAATTTGCAGGATGTAGTAGAGGTGCAATGAGTTGCCCTGAAATATCGAGCTTTTTAAATGCTACAGTTGTCGTCAAACCCATAGAATTAATTGAGGAGTAAGGGGACTGTACCCATGTATTACTATTGGCTTTAATTGTTCCTTTGTGTTTGCCATAAGTAGAATGAGGTATGCCATCATCATATATGCCATTTGCTGTCAGGAAAAAGGTTTCACTTTCATCCCAACCAGTATTTTGATCAATCTTGATATATATATTACCTTGATCAAATGTGATTCTTTCTATTTCATGTGCAAGAGAATCATCAGAATATTCATCAATATAAAAAGAAGTCCATTGCTGAAAATCTGGATTAGATAGATCGTTTCCGCCAGTTCCGCCAGTTCCGCCAGTTCCGCCAGTTCCGCCAGTGGATTCATTTGATGATGAGCCGCCGCAAGCGCTTAGAATTAAGGAACTAAAAATGGCTAGGCTTAAAATTTTAAATTTCATGTTACCCTCTTTAATAAATTATGAATTACGTCACTATTATTTGTGACTGTTACATATAGTATAGAAAAACATAAAAAAGGGAATGTTAAAAATTAACTAATTAAAATTAATGATTTAAGTTAAATTTTTCTTAATAATTTAAGTAAAAAATATTGCGTTTTAATCAGCTGGTTTTGTTATAGTGAACCTATGTTTGGGGAACATAGAACAATGACTTTTAATTTTGAAATTGACACTTCTTGGTGTTTAGACCAATTACAAAAAGATGGACGTATTACTGAACGGGACAAAATACTGATTCAAACCACGCACCGTCAGCGTGAGCAGTTGAAATGGCATCCTCTACAATGGATTGCCAATTTTAATTTAGTCGATCAGAGTCATCCGCAGTCTACCTTAACATTGAATAGACTTTGCCAATGGTTGGCAGAAAAGTCTGGAGTACCGTTTTATATTATCGATCCTCTAAAAGCTGATGTGCCTGCTTTGACAGCCATTATGTCTCAGGAATTTGCAGTACGAAATCGCATTTTAGCGGTTGAATTACAAAATGAGCATGTGCTGATTGCAACGGATCAACCTTATAAAAATGAATGGATTGCCAATTTAGAGAGAACGGTATTACCACGCAAGATTCAGCGTGTATTACTCAGTCCAGACCAACTACAGCGTTACTTGGTTGAATATTACCAAGTGAGTCGTGCGGTCAGTAATTCGCAAAAATCATCGAGTTATGACCGTGAAAATAAAGGCGTTGAAGCACTATTACAATTAGGTGATACACAAAATCCAGATGCCAATGATCAGCATATTGTGAAGCTTGTGGATTGGGTCTTACAGTTTGCCTTCGAACAAGGTGCAAGTGATATTCACCTCGAGCCGCGTAAAGATACAGGAAAGGTGCGTTTTCGTATCGATGGCGTATTGCATACCATCTACAACATGCCCGCAAATACCCTGACAGCCGTGGTCTCGCGAATTAAGATCTTAGGTCGGATGAATGTGGCTGAAAAACGTAAACCGCAAGATGGACGTTTAAAAACCCGTACACCCAAAGGCCAAGAAACAGAGCTACGTTTATCGACGCTGCCAACAGCCTTTGGTGAAAAGTTAGTCATGCGTATTTTTGACCCTGAAGTCTTGGTACGTAGTTTCCAACAGCTCGGTTTTGAAGGGCGTCTGTTGGATGATTGGAAAGCATTAACCAGTCATAGTCACGGTATTATTTTAGTGACCGGTCCGACGGGTTCGGGTAAAACCACCACGCTTTATTCATCGCTCAAGCAATTGGCAACTGAAGAAGTGAATGTCTGTACGATTGAAGACCCGATTGAGATGTTAGAGCCGAGCTTTAACCAAATGCAGGTGAATACAGGGATTGATTTAGGCTTTGCTGATGGTGTACGGGCTTTAATGCGTCAAGACCCTGACATTATCATGGTCGGGGAGATACGAGATCATGATACGGCAAATATGGCGATCCAAGCTGCATTAACAGGTCATTTGGTGCTTTCAACTTTACATACCAATGATGCACCATCGAGTTTGACGCGATTACATGACCTAGGTATTCAGCCTTTTTTAACCGCAGCGACCATATTAGGGGTTTTGGCACAACGTCTAGTTCGTCAACTCTGTCCACATTGTAAGCGTGAGACTTTTATCAATGAACAAGAGTGGAAACATCTGACCTTTGAATATGCGATTCAAATGCCTGATTTTGTCTACGAGGCGGTGGGCTGTGATGAATGCCGTCAAACGGGTTATAAAGGCCGTGTGGGAATTTATGAATTTATGCCACTCAGTATTGAAACCAAGCAATTGATTGGTGCTAATACAGATCTAACCCAACTACGTACACAGGCTCGTAAAGAGCATGTCGAGCCATTACGAATTGCCGGTGCGCGTAAAGTACTTGCAGGGGTAACCACTTTAGAAGAAGTCCTGCGTGTCGTGCCGCTCAACTAATGGTTCGATCAAAGTAAATAAAAACGTCTTTGCAGCTTAAGATTCGACTCATCTTGCTTTGTTTAAATAGCGCTATCGAAATAGACACAGTAAGAGAGACCGAAGATGAAAACATTCACTCAATTGGTATGTGGTTTAGCATTTGCAGGTGTGGCATCGGTTGCAGTCGCGAATACAGCCGTTAATCAAACAGCAGTTGCACCGATGAAAACCACATCTGTGAAACATGCCTTAGGCTTAAAAGATGATAGTAAAGTTCAATTGAAAGGTTATGTTGTGAAATCGATGGGCGATGAAAAATATCAGTTCCGCGATAGCACAGGCAGCATTACAGTGGATATTGATGATGAACTTTGGCAAGGCAAAGCGATTTCAGCTAAAACACCGGTAACGCTCATTGGAGAAATCGACATTGATTACAAACCAACAAAACGTGTTGAAGTGGATGTCGATCAAGTAAAATTTTAATTTAGCCTGTCATTCAATACAGTGCTGCGCCATGAAAAAAACCACAGCAAGCTGTGGTTTTTTTATGATATGAGTAGATATGAGCAAAAGTTCGATACACTGAAGTCGGAACCATAGAAATAGGGTAGGTAAGATGCGAATTTTATTGGCAGAAGATGATGCATCCCAAGCAGACAGTATAAAAACATGGCTTGAAATGGATGGCTATAGTGTCGATTGGGTTGAGCGAGGCGATCACGCTATTTTGGCTTTAGAACAACATCAATATGATTGCATACTTTTAGATCGTGGCTTACCAAAAGTAACTGGTGATGAAATTTTAAAACGTATCGTACAGTTGCATCCGCTTACACCAGTTTTATTCATTACTGCTCGTGACAGTATTGCAGATCGTGTTGAAGGTTTAGATCTGGGAGCCCATGATTATTTGGTGAAACCTTTTAGCTTGGAAGAGTTGTCAGCAAGGGTACGTGCCCAATTACGTTTGCATCATCAGCAGCGTGATAATTCTCTGACTTTCGGGGAATTAAGTTTAGATGTACTAGCCAAAACGCTGCGTAAAAATGCGGAATTGATTACGCTGACATCGCGTGAATATCAAATTTTGCATAAGATGATGTTGAATCCTGAGCATATTATGACGCGTAGCCAACTCGAAGAATCGCTCTATGCTTGGGGGGATGAAGTTGAAAGTAATGCGATCGAAGTTTTTATTTACCAATTGCGTAAGAAGATTGGCAGTGATTACATCAAAACCTTAAGAGGTTTGGGTTATCGCATGAATCTTCCACAACAAAGTTAAGTCTATGAGTGATAAAAAAAGCATTTCCTTACAGTCGCAACTGATTAAAACCTCACTGCTCAGTGCAATTTGGGCGGGAGCAATCTCCCTGTGTCTGATGTTGGGATTTGGTCTTTATCACATCATGAGTGTACATGATGCCCTGATGGACGAAGTGGCTGACATGCTCACTGCTACTGATCTCACGCTGAAGCAAGACGAACAAATAGATGAGCTGAGTGAAGAGTTTGATATGCAATATCAACTCATGCAAGGGTCGCAAGTCTTAACCACATCGGAACAACACACAGCATTTGAACATCAGCCCAATTTAAAACAAGGGTTGCATTATCAATGGAGAGAAGGCGCGCTTTGGCGTAGCTATGCACTTCAGGACGATGGATTAAGCGTACAAATCATTCAACCGATGAAAACACGGCTCAGAGAAACGCTGCAAAGCGTACTAGGCTATGCAGGGATTCTGTTGATTGTCTGGTTGATCCAATGGCTATTACTGCATATTTTGATTAAACGTCAATTGAAAGTTTTACAGCTTTTTTCAAAACAAATCGCTGAAAAAAATGTAGATGACTTACAAGCCATTGTCTTACCTGAACCTGTATTACAAGAACTAGAGCCGATCCAAACACAGCTGAATTTTTTATTAAGTCGATTAGATCAAGCCTTAGAGGCGGAACAACGCTTTACCTCCGATGCCTCACATGAATTACGCTCACCGCTGTCTGCGATTCAAATGCGACTTCAGGTATTAAAACGAAAATATCCCGACATTCAGCAGGATTTATTGAGCATACAGCACGATGTTAATCGAGGAACGCGCGTGTTGGAAAATCTACTGATTTTGGCACGGCTCGACCCGACGCAATCGGAGCAATTAGATAAAAAACAAGAAGACTTAGAACAGCTGAGTTTACAAGTCTTTGACGCTTTACAGCCTTTTATTGAAGAAAAACAGATCGAATTGAAGCTACAGACCCAGTCTGTACAGTTTGCTATGAACCCAGAGTTGATGTTTAGCTGTCTACGCAATTTAGTCGATAACGCAATTCGCTATAGTCCTGAGCAAGGACAGGTAAAGATTGATTTAACGGTAACAGCACAGCAGGCGGTTTGGACGATTGAAAATCAAGGTGCGGGACTGACAGTCGCAGAATTGCAACGCATTGGCGAGCGATTTTACCGTGTATTGGGAACGAAGACGCAAGGTTCAGGTTTAGGTATTTCAATTGCCCAAAAAATTGTACAGTTACATCAAGGCCATTTAAATGTGGATGCATCTGAACTTGGTGGCTTAAAGGTACAACTCACTTTTCCAATCCGTTAAAAACACGATTTGCTCTAAGGAATTTAGCGAAAGAGTGTTGTGAGAGGAAGATGAGTGTTGCGATTTAAATTAAGTTTGAGTAGCTATAAAACTTAATTTAACTAAGTACAAAACTTAAAAAAGCAGTAAGCGAATGGCTTACTGCTTGTGTCCACGATTATTTTTATTGCGCTGATAATTATTATTTTTATCAGAAATTATTTGGTCAAAATAAGGCGATTATTTCGTGTTAAACGTAGTCGATATTCTTCACCTGCATGCATAATGCGAATTTCACGTCCTAAAGCAAAAAGGTTGTTTGAATGTAGCATTGGCAGTGAGTGGTGTGCTTCATTGCTACGAGTAAAAAGGCTAAATGGTGCGTTCATTCCGTCGACTCCGTGGTGTATTTCTGAATGGTTTAAATGATAATCATTATCAAATAGGCCTGTCAACGGTAATTTTAGGATTTTATAAAAAAGATAAATTTGCTTACACTTAGATATCAATTGGAACAGAGTAGAGAGCAGGGAACTATGTCTAAACCGCAAATCGATGTCGCCATTGCGATTTTATTGCATCAAGACAAAGTACTGGTGGGTTGGCGTGAAGCAAAACAACATCAGGGCAATAAACATGAGTTTCCGGGCGGTAAAGTCGAGCAGGGTGAAAGTCCTGAACAGGCTTGTCGTCGTGAAATTTTTGAAGAGGTTGGAATTGGTTTACATGACTGGCATGCTTTTGATTTTATTCAACATGAATATGATGATGTCATTGTGAAATTACATTTATTTCATGCCACCGTCCCGCATGCGTTGCTGAATGAAATCCAAAAGCCATGGGCCTGGTATTCGCGTCAACAACTCATGAGTTTGAATTTTCCAAAGGCCAATCAAGCTATTTTGCAGCGTTTATATTGGCAGCAACAGATCAAAATCACCGCCGATTTACCAACACTTGAAACGCTTAAAGAGACGCTGTTGTATTATTGGCGAGTCGATGCCAGCGCAGAAAATGCAGAGGCATTAAATCAATTACCTACCGTGATTTTAAAACAACTGATAATTAATGAAGATCTATGGTCATTACTCTCTACAGAGGTGCAAGCACATATTTCGGCTTTACATCTTAAGCAGCACCAATTGCTGAAAAAAAATAAAGGTGATTTACAGCTTGGGAAGCGCTATATCGCAGCTTGTCATGATCAAGTTTCTGCGCTGCATGCGCAAAAAATTGGCTGTGAGGCTATTTTTATGAGCCCAGTTCTGGCGACACAAAGTCATCCAGAGGCGCAAGGTATGGGATGGGCGCATTTTTCTGAGATTGCACGAGGCATAGAAATCCCTGTTTTTGCTTTAGGTGGCATGCGTCCTGAATTATTGTCTATTTCACAGCAACATCATGCTTATGGGGTGGCAGGTATTCGCAGTTTTTAAATTAAAGTGTGTATTGAATTAAATTTGTATTTAAAGTCGATATTTTAGACTTAAAGTAACTATTGGAAATAAGCTTACTTTTAGTATGTTTTAAATAAAAAAGCCTGATCTCAATTAAGATCAAGCTTTTTTACGGGGTGCTTAAAGAGCTTTAATTGCTTGTTGTGCTTTTTGAATGGTGCTGCTTTTCTTTTGCATTTGACCAGCTTTTAAAACAACATTCCAAAGCTGTTGTTTCATCGGCTTGGTTTGAGCATAGCTTAATCCACGCAGTGCCAACGATTCTGCATTCGCAGGTTGATTTTTTCGATTGGCGATCATTGCCAAATATAAAAAAGTTTCCGCAGATTGTGGTGCCAAACGCTGTGCTTGAGTTGCAGCACTTTCAGCTTCATTCCATTTTCCATTGGCATAAGCGGTTTGCGTAGTTTGCATCAATTTTTTGAATGCAGGTAAGTCACGACCATCATCAAACTTTTGAATTTGGGTTTTCTGCTCAGGAATAACGATGCGTTGACGTTTAATTTCTGGATGGTCATATGGCGTAATAATGACCCCAGAAGAGTCATGGATATCTGCCTTTTTTTCAGGTGGAGCAAGCGGCTTTTGCTCAGGTTCGACTATGGTTTGGCAACCAGCCAAAATGATCGTCAAAACGCTCAGAATACTGAACGTTTTTAAAACTTTAATGTTTTGCAATTTAATTTGTATACTCTCCACTTGAGATGATGCGAGGTTGATCAGATGAACCCTGATCATTATCGACATCACTTTCACGAATGTAGTCACCTAAACTATCATTTTGTTCCTGAGTTGGCTGCGTCTCTTCAGTATCAACTGTGTAAGGTTCTACTTCATATTGTGTCGAACCACATGCCGTAGCCTGATTTGGAATAGAGTTGCGCGACAGAGGAATATACATCGCACCTGTACAATGCTGCGCAGATAAATTACCTGAATAGCGGTCTAACCAATGCCACTGTACGCTGTCTGGTTGACGTAAATTAACTGGCTTTTGACGTAACTGCTTCATCACATTGGTCCAAACAGGAAGGGCTCCTGACGAACCAGTTAAGCCTGTAACTTTATTGTTGTCTAAACCTAACCAAACCACACTTAAGTAATTACCTGAATAACCTGCAAACCATGAGTCACGTGTATCATTGGTTGTCCCTGATTTACCTGCAAGTTTAAGTGAAGCTGGTAATGATGCATAAGCAGAACGGCCTGTCCCTGAACTCATCACTTGTTGTAAACCGTAGTTCAAGATAAAGGCAGCATCAGGTGCAATAGTCGGTTGTACCGTTAAGCTATAACGATCTAATAAACGACCATTGGCATCGACCACTGAACGAATAGCTTTCACTGGATATTTGAAGCCACCGGTTGCAAAGTTACCATAGACACTCATGACTTCCATCGGTGACATATCAATGGCGCCGAGGTAAATCGAAGGGTAGTTTGGAATATTAGACGTCACACCAAACTTTTTCAGATGGTTAATAAAAGTCGACATACCGAACTCTTGACCTAAGCGTACCGCAGAGAGGTTATAAGAGTTTGATAGGGCATCGACCATTGGTACGACACCATGTGCGCCACCACTATAGTTTTTTGGTGTCCAAGCTTTGCCATCACTTTGAATGCTGATAGGGCTATCTTCGATCTGACTCGCCCAGTTATAGCGGTTGGATTCTATCGCACTGAGGTAAATCACAGGTTTTAGCAATGAACCGACTTGACGTTTAGCATCCATTGTACGGTTAAAGCCGGTAAAGTCCTGCGTTGAACCGACTGCTGAAACCAATTCACCATTTTCAGGATGAGACACCAATACCGCGCCTTGTAATTCTTTCAAACGTGCTGGATTGGCATTGCTTAAACGCGCCACAGATTCTTTAAATGCAGTTTGTACACGAGTTTGAGCAATCGGGTCCATCGCAGTGAAAATACGCAGACCTTGATTGGTCAAATCGCTTTCTTGATATTCAGTACGCAGTTGACGACGCACGATATCCATATAGTCAGGGAAGCGAGAAGGGCCCAATGTTGGTTTTGTAATAACATTCAATGGACGCGCTGACTCAGTTTCATATTGTTCCTGAGTTAAATAGCCCATCACCACCATATTGTTTAACACAATATTACGGCGTTTAATCGCACCTTCAGGGTTTTTCCACGGATTAAATAGGGTCGGGCCTTGTACCAAACCGACTAAATAAGCCTGCTGAGCAATATTTAGTTCACGTAGGGGTAAACCAAAATAGAATTGTGAGGCTAAACCATAACCATTGATTGAATAGTTACCGTTTTGACCTAAGTTCACTTCATTTAAATAAGCTTCAAGAATTTCATCTTTGTCATAGTGAAGTTCAATCAGCATCGCCATTAAGGCTTCATTGGCCTTACGTTTAATGGTTCTCTCAGGCGATAAATAAAAATTTTTCACCAATTGCTGAGTGAGGGTCGAACCACCTTGACGTTTTCCGCCTGTGACATTACTCACAATGGCACGTGCTGTACCACGAATCGAAATACCATGATGTTGATAGAAATTGCGGTCTTCGGTAGCAATTAAAGCTTGGATTAAAGGCTTAGGCACTTTATCCAGTTTGATCAGCACACGGTCTTCATTGTGCTGAGGATAAATACCACCAATTAACATCGGCTCTAAGCGGGCAATACCACTACTTGAAGGCTTGGTTGCACTCACTTCAGTGATTTGATCTTCACCAAAGGTCACTTTAAGGACTTGTTCCGGGTCGACACTATCACCAAAGTCAAAACCACGCGTATGGATATAGGTCACATTGCCAGAAGTAACGTAACTCCCCGTTTTCGCATAGCTATCTTGAGCTTTATAACCCAAAAGTTTCAGTTCTTGGTTGAGGTCTGCTTGGCTCACAGGCGCATTAGTATAAATTTCTAAAGGACGTGCAAATACCTTGGCTGGAATATCCCAACGTTGACCTTCGAATTTGTCGCGTACAATATTATCTAGACGAATAAGATAAATGCTAAACACGATAAATCCGCCGATAATCAACAGCGAAAAAATCAGTGCAATTATGCCTATGCCACGTTCAGACTTCATAAATAGTGATAAGACCCTGAGAAATTTTGCTAATCATGCGAAGCTTTTCAGTATTTTGCAATATTTAAACTGTTATATGTATGCAAAATATAGGAACCTACTTCACTAAAGTCGAAACTTTAAAGTTTTTTTAAATCATTTCTGTTAGTGATATGATACCAATGAGGCGAAGCGGAGCAAAAGCGCAGGTGCAAATTTCACATAAATCATTTCGAAACATTGGGTTGATTGGTCGTCCAGACAAATCATCAGTGATCGAAACCCTATGTTTGATCCACGATCATATTTTAAGTTTGGGATTACATCCTGTATTTGATACGCAAACAGCGCAGCTGGTACCCTATAACAATACTCAGACGGTCAGCCGTAACTTATTGGGTGAAGTCGTCGATTTGGTGATAGTTGTCGGAGGTGATGGTTCATTACTTCATGCTGCACGTGCTTTGGTGAAATATAATACCCCTGTGATTGGCGTGAACCGCGGTCGTTTAGGTTTCCTGACTGATATCAAACCGACTGAAGTGATTTTTAAGTTAGATCAAGTGCTCAAAGGTGAGTTTCAGTTGGATCGACGTTTCTTGCTGGAAATGGAAATTCGCTCGAAAGGTGAGTCGATTTATGATGCCGTGGCTTTAAATGATATTGTGCTGCATTCAGGTAAATCGGTACATATGATCGACTTTGAACTGAATATCGATGGCCAATATGTGTACCGCCAACACAGTGACGGTTTAATTGTTTCCACGCCAACCGGTTCAACAGCTTATGCATTATCTGGCGGTGGGCCGATTGTCCACCCAAGTATGGATGCGATTGCCTTAGTGCCAATGCATCCACATACTTTGTCGTCACGGCCGATTGTCGTAGGTGGACAAAGCGAAATTAAAATTTTGATTCGTGAAAATCGTGTTCTACCAATGGTCAGTGCCGATGGTCAACACAGTGTATCATTGGGTGTAGGCGATAGTTTACATATCCGCAAACATCCATTTAAGCTCAACTTATTACATCCACCTGGTTATGACTTCTATATGGCATGTCGTACCAAGCTAGGCTGGAACCAAGATTTTGACTCATTAAAGCAGGATTAATTATGAATATTGAACAGATGCTTGCCGTACTCGATCCTGAAATTGTTGGTCGATTAAAAACGGCAATTGAAATTGGTAAATGGCCAAATGGCGTAGCGCTGACTCAAGAACAACGTCAAATTTGTATGCAAGCGGTGTATGCATGGGAAATTAAACATTTGCCAGAAGATGAGCGTAGTGGTTATATCGACCGCGGGACCAAAGAAGAAGATGAGCATTGCGACTCGCATGTGGAAGAACCTGAGTTCAAGCCGATTCGTTTCGTTTAATCCGTTTTCTGTCTGATTGAAAAAGCCAGCTTAATGCTGGCTTTTTATTGGCTTGATGCATGCCTAAATTTTTTGCTTCATACTGCTTATTTAAGCGTGACGATTTGCCCACATGGTTTTGGCAGTTTGCATTGCATCATCAAAACTTGCGACGGCGCCCATGGTATACAGTGCGATTCCCATGGTTTCGGTCACTGCGATTTCACCATATTCATGTGTCTGCTGACCGTCCCAAACGGCTTTAAAAACGGCCAAATCAAGTTCTTCTTCGACTGGACTACGGTTGTCCGTCAGTTTAGGTAACTCATGTGCATACATTTCACCATCCTTGATGCCACAAATTAAGGTTTTTGCATCGGGGTTACGTTCGAATTCACCACCTTCACCCTTAATGACAGCACTATTTTGATAACCCAATTGGAATGCCGCACGTTGGTGTGATCCACGATAGGCTGGATGGAAAATCGCTTGCATGGTGGCTTTGGCATTAAATGGATTTATCAGACGCGCAAGGGTGTGAATTGGGGAACGTAAGCCCATGACATTGCGTAGTGAAATTAAATCACTGAGTATTGGTGAAATGACGTCGAGCGGAATATAAGCAAAATGACGTTGTATAAGCTGCTGTTCCACATCTGTATCATTTTGGCAAATAGGAAAACCCAAATACTCTAATACTTGTTCTGTATAAAGGCGGTTAATGGTATGACCTGAAGCGCCATGCATTACGACATTGTAGCCGCGTTTTGCCAGCGTTAATGCGGCCAATAAAAACCAAGGATAATGTTTGCGTTTACCTGCATAAGATGACCAATCTAAATCGACATCAAGCTTTTTAAACTTGAGCTGATCACGTGTGGCTTGGACAAAGCCTGTCAGTTCATCGACAGATTCTTCTTTTACACGCAATAACATCAAGAAAGCGCCCAATTGAACGTCTAAAACCTCATCTTTTAAGATCATGCTGAACGCTTGGTAGGCTTCATCATAAGTGAGAGAACGTGCGCCATTTTTACCTTTACCCACGATACGGACAAATTGCGCAAAAGGATGTTCAAAATCTTTGTAAATATTTCGTTTATTGTTCATGCAAATACTGGGCTTAAAATTAGGACTTAAGGATAGTTTACTTCTATAGTTGGTATTTTTCAGCCTGATAACAGGTTTAAAAAAGGATGTCTTTAGACTATCGTCTAATAAACTCGGTCTATTATTTAACCGAAATTAACATTTGTGGCAGAACAAGCCTTTAAAAAACAGGTAAAATTTAACCTACTTTAGTATGTGTTTCATCTCCTGATCAATGCGCTGATTTTATATCAGGTCCTGATGTGATTATTTAATCACCATACATATTTCGTTTTTCTGTATTTGGCTAAGTCAAATACCTTTGGTGCTCTTTTGTCGAAGACAAAGGGGTTTTGGGCTGTTTATTTTTTGAAAATAGACAAAAACTGAATATTTCTTTGAAGCAGAAATATATCGTGAAGTAATGTCATGGCTAAAAAACCAATTTATAAGTCACTATATTTTCAAGTGATCGTTGCCATTATTGCCGGTGTATTGGTGGGGCATTTCTCACCAAGTGGCACGCAAATTATCAATGGTACCGAGCAATACGTAAAAGGCTGGGGTGAATTGTTCTATCCACTAGGACAAGGTTTCATCAAGCTGATTAAAATGATTATTGCACCTGTGATCTTCTGTACCGTGGTGAGTGGTATTGCAGGTATGGAAAGCATGAAATCTGTGGGTAAAACAGGTGGTGTCGCTTTACTATACTTCGAAATCGTTTCGACCATCGCACTCATCATTGGTCTTGCAGTGATTAATATTGCAAAACCAGGTGTAGGCATGAACGTAGATCCAGCATCTTTAGATACTTCAGGTATTTCTAAATATGTTGAATCTGGTGCAGCACAATCTACCCAAGATTTCTTTATGAATATCATCCCAAACACCGTTGTTGGTGCGTTTGCTGAGGGTGAAATTCTTCAAGTTCTATTATTTGCCTTATTATTTGGTTTTGCTTTGCATAAACTTGGTGATGCAGGTAAGCCTGTATTGAAGTTTATTGATCAAATTGCACATGTATTCTTTAACATTGTAAACATGATCATGAAGCTTGCGCCAATTGGTGCCTTCGGTGCGATGGCTTATACCATTGGTAAATATGGTATCGGTAGTTTGGCGCAATTGGGTCAGTTGATCATCTGCTTCTATATTACCTGTTTACTGTTTATTTTCCTTGTACTTGGCTCAATTGCACGTATTTGCGGTTTCAGTATCCTCAAAATGATTCGTATGATTCGCGAAGAACTCTTGATCGTACTAGGTACGTCATCTTCAGAATCTGTACTGCCACGTATGTTGAAAAAACTCGAACTTGCAGGTGCAGAAAAATCTGTAGTGGGTCTGGTTATTCCAACAGGCTATTCATTTAACCTAGATGGTACGTCTATTTACCTGACTATGGCGGCGATCTTTATTGCACAAGCGACCAATACGCCGCTTGATATTTCGCATCAGATCACTTTGTTATTGGTTCTACTGATTTCATCTAAGGGTGCTGCGGGTGTGACGGGTTCAGGCTTTATTGTTATGGCTGCAACACTTTCTGCTGTGGGGCATATTCCTGTTGCTGGTTTGGCATTGATTCTTGGTATTGACCGTTTCATGTCAGAAGCACGTGCATTAACGAACCTTGTCGGTAACTCATTGGCAACGATTGTGGTTGCAAAATGGGTGGGTCAATTAGACAAAGAAAAACTGGATTTTGCTTTGGCAAACCCTGAAGAAATTGACCGTCAGATGCAAGAAGAAGGTAATGCACATCATGCCTAAGGCAGATGCTGTGATGTAAAAGATGTGTTTAAAAAGGAAGCTTCGGCTTCCTTTTTTTATGCAAGGCCAAAGCCAAATTTGAACGCTTTAGTTTTTAGGCATGACGGCTGTTCTAAACTGCAATAGGATGGAGTTCAACAAAACAACAAACTCAACCAAGGAAGAAACACATGCTGGCTTATGATGCAGACTTAGAATTATTTCGAGATAACTTTCGCCGTTTTATGGCAGAGCATGTCGCACCACATTATGAGCAATGGGAACGTGAAGGCATTATGCCGCGTTCAGTATGGAATGCCTTGGGTGAAAATGGCTTTTTATGTGTCGATGTGCCTGAAGAATATGGCGGCTATGGCGTCCCAACGCATTATTCACTGATGCTAGTCGAAGAATCTGCGCGCGCAGGTTTTAGTGCATTATCGACAGGTATTTCATGCCATTCTGAAATTGCAGCACCGTATATTTTGCACATTGGTTCAGAAGAACAAAAACAACATTGGTTGCCGAAAATGGTCACGGGTGAAGTGGTCGGTGCCATTGGTATGACGGAGCCGGGTGCAGGTTCAGACTTACAGTCTATGCGCAGTAGTGCAATTTTGCAGGGCGATCATTATCTTCTCAATGGTTCGAAAACCTTTATCTCAAATGGTCAACATGCAGACCTAGTGGTATTGGCGGCGAAAACTGATCCACAAGCACGTGCTAAAGGCGTGTCATTACTTTTAGTCGATACCCATTTGGATGGATTTAAGAAGGGCACTAACCTGGATAAAATTGGTCTGCATGCGCAAGATACGTCAGAGTTGTTTTATGACAATGTCAAAGTGCCGAAAGAGCAACTTTTGGGTCAAGCTGGACAAGGCTTTGCTTACTTGATGCAAGAGTTACCGCGTGAACGTACCGCGATTGCTTCGACTGCAATTGGTGCGATTCGTGGTTCCATTGATGTGGCAACGCAGTATGTCAAAGAGCGTCAAGCGTTCGGACAGGCGATTGGACAGTTCCAAAATACTCGTTTTGTCTTGGCACAGGCTAAGATTGACGAATTGGCTACCGCGGCGTTTTATAATCAAAATGTTGAGCTTTATATGCAAGGCAAACTTGATGTTGAAACTGCAGCAGCACTCAAGAGCTTCTCTACCGATATGCAAATGAAAGTGGCCCATAATCTACTTCAATTATTTGGTGGCTATGGTTATATGACCGAATATCCAATTTCACGTTTCTTTGTCGATGCACGTATTCAGCAAATCTACGGTGGCACCAATGAAATTATGAAAGAAATCGTGGCACGAAGTATTTTAGGTCGATAAACAAATTATCAGGCTGAACTTAAAATAGCGAAGTGAAGACTTCGCTATTTTTTTGACAATGTATTTCTATAGTGACGATGTATTTCTATAGATTTACGTGTTTGAATTAGATTATGCAGTTGAGTGTAAGTGAATATATTGAGATCTATGATAATGACGGTTGCCCCAAAACTTGTAGACAGACTTCAATAAATTCAGGCGTATCTAAAGTACTGCGAGACGATATATACAAGTTATTATCATTCACGACCGATTGATCCGACACCACCACACCTGCGTTTAATAAAGCGGATTTCAGCGTTTCAGATTGGGCGAAATGACGACCTTGTATGACACCAGCTTCTAGTAACAACTGTGGACCATGGCAACTGCTCAAGATCGGCTTTTGGCTATCTGCAAAATTACGTACAAAATAGATAAAACGGTCATCTAAAGCGAGTTTCTCTGGGGAATAACCGCCGGGAATAAATAAGGCATCAAAATCATGCACAGAGGCATCGTCGATACTTTGGTCAATGGTGATCTGGGAACGGCGTTTAATGCCGTAAACGATTTTTCCAACCTGATCTTCGATATTGATAATGCTGTGCCGAGCGGCTCGAAAGGCCTCCACAGGCTCAAGATACTCAATATCTTCAAAATCGTAGGTCACTAACACTGCAATTTTCTTGTGCATACTTGTACCTATGGGGCTGTTATTTTTTTTCTGATATTTAGACTACAAAGCAATGATAAGAATTACCTGTGTCTTTTGTAATAAATGCGTCAATGACTGTAAACACTAGATGAAAGTGCCTATTAAGTCACTGAAAAAACGATCAATGACCAAGTGTTTATATAGATCATCTTTAAGTTTCAAATTATTTCTATGCCATGAAAACCAAGTTTTGAAATTTTTATTTTGCTTCAAGTATTGAGAGCAAAATTTAAAACTGAAATGACCAATGAAACAAATTGATTGATGGGCTTATACAAGGAGATGGATCTGAGGCAAATTTGGAGGAAAAGAGAAGGGCTATTTATTGTGCTGCTCAAGATGAATGATCAATAAAGCCGTCAAAAGGTAAGATTTGCCTTAATTATGGCTTTACCTATCAGTTTGGCTGTTTTGGCTCTTAAGTTAAGCTGATGAAGCTTTAATCAACTGTATGTTTTTAAGGCTGAAACCATCAAAGTCGTATTGCGCAACATTTGAAAGCTAACTATTGTTATACTGTTTGCAAAATTTTTTTGAAGGGCGACATAACAATGATCAACGATGATCAAAACACTCCGACTTCTCTGGACTTAGCTCAAATTCGTGAAGATATCGACTCTGTTGATATGCAGATTCAACAACTTATCAACCGTCGTGCGAAACTAGCTGAAGCTGTGGCAAAAGCAAAATTTGCTGCAGAAGAGAATCCATTGTTTTATCGTCCTGAACGTGAAGCGCAAGTTTTACGTAAAGTTATGGATCGTAACGAAGGCCCATTGTCTGATGTGACAATGGCACGTTTATTCCGTGAGATCATGTCGGCTTGTTTAGCTCTTGAAGCACCGCAAAGTATTGCGTTCTTAGGTCCAGTTGGGACATATACACATTCGGCGGTGTTGAAACACTTTGGTCAAGACGCTGTTGTTCGCCCTCTTCCAACGATTGATGAAGTATTCCGCGAAGTAGAAGCAGGCAGTGCGCACTATGGTCTTGTGCCTGTAGAGAACTCATCTGAAGGTGTAGTGAACCATACTTTAGATTGCTTCAAATCTTCACATCTCAATGTTATTGGTGAAGTTGAACTGCGTATTCATCACCAGTTCCTAGTGTCTGAAAACACACGTAAAGACAGCATTAAACAAATTTATGCACATCAACAAACTTTGGCGCAATGCCGTGGTTGGTTAGATGCTCATTATCCAGGTGTAGAACGTGTTGCACTCAGTTCAAATGCAGAAGCTGCACGCCGTATTCGCAATGAATGGCACTCAGCAGCAATTGCTTCTGAAGTCGCTGCGAACATTTACAACCTTGAAATTTTGCATAGCAATATTGAAGACAATCCTGAAAATACTACTCGTTTCTTGGTGATTGGTCGTGAGAAAGTACCGCAATCGGGCAATGATAAAACTTCATTGTTGATTTCTGCGCATGACCGTGCAGGGGCATTACTTGAAATTCTTGCACCGTTTGCCAAGCATAATATTAGCTTAACAAGTATCGAAACACGTCCTGCATTACCAGAAAAATGGGCTTATGTATTCTTTGTGGACTTGGAAGGTCATGTTGAGCAAGAAAACGTGAAAGCGGCAATTGAAGAAATTCGTCCATTGGTTAAAGAAATTCGTGTATTGGGTTCATATCCGATTGCTGTTCTTTAAGATCACAACTGTGATCAATTCCATCAGGAGTTGATCACCTTCATCATTTGAAAAAACTGGAAGTGTAAAATGACGTTTGTCCCAGCCAATGAAGGCATTGCAAAGCTAAAGCCTTACCAACCAGGTAAACCAATTAGTGAACTTGAGCGTGAGTTGGGTATTACAGATATCGTAAAACTCGCATCAAATGAAAACCCATTGGGTTGTTCTGACAAAGTGAAAGAAGCGGTTGCTGCTGAACTTGCAGAAATTGGTCGATATCCGGATGGTGGCGGTTTTATTTTGAAAGACCAAGTTGAAAAACAATTTGGTATTGCACATGACCGCATTACGTTAGGTAATGGTTCAAACGATCTTCTAGAAATTTTCGCTCGTGCTTTTGTTTCAGAGCAAGACTCTGTGGTGTATAGCCAACACGCATTTGCTGTGTATGGTCTGGTGACACAAGCCATTAATGCTGAAGCGATTGAAGTGCCTGCAAAAGGTTTTTCACATGACCTAGATGCAATGGCTGCGGCAATTAAAGACAATACTAAATTAATTTTTATTGCGAACCCAAATAATCCAACAGGTACATGGTTTGAAGAAGCTGAATTTGAAGCGTTCATGCAAAAAGTACCTGCAAATGTGATCGTGGTTTTAGATGAAGCTTATGTGGAATATTTCCCAGAAAACTTCAACAGCTTGAAATTCTTAGATCAATACGCAAACTTAATCGTTAGCCGTACCATGTCAAAATGTTATGGCTTGGCTGCGTTACGTGTTGGTTTTGCCTTGGCTTCAGTTGAAGTGACGGATTTCCTCAATCGTATTCGTCAACCCTTTAACGTGAACCATCTTGCGATGGTGGCTGCAGTTGCTGCACTTAAAGATGAAGCATTTATTGAAAAATCACGCGTAGTGAACAAAGCGGGTATGGCTCAACTTGAGTCAGGCTTTGATGCTTTAGGTTTAGCGTATGTGCCTTCACGTGCCAACTTCATTTTAGTAAATGTAAAAGCAGATCCTGCACAGACGTTCAATGCTTTATTAAAAGAAGGTGTGATTGTTCGTCCAGTTGGTATCCCTGAGCATTTACGTGTATCAATTGGGACTGAAGCTGAAAATGCTAAATTCTTGGCGGCATTAGCTAAAGTTTTGGGCTTAGAGGCTAAAGCTTAAGTCATGTGTGTGCCACTATTTGAAAAAGTTGCTTTTATTGGGCTTGGTCTGATTGGCTCAAGCCTAGCTCGCGTCATGATTGCTGAAGGTTTGGCTAAGGAAATTGTGGCGTCTACGCGTTCACAAAAAACTTTAGAAGATGCAAAAGCTTTAGGGCTTATTCAGCAGGGTTATAGCGATCCTGCTGAAGCGGTCAAAGGTGCAGATCTTGTTGTTTTGGCTTTACCTGTTCGTGCGACACAAAAAGTCCTTGAAGCGATCAAACCTTATCTATCCGAACAGACGATTATTACCGATGTTGGAAGTACCAAAGGCAATGTTGTTGATGCAGCTAAAGCGGTTTATGGTGAGCAATTACCTGCTGGTTTTGTACCGGGGCATCCGATTGCGGGGGCTGAACTAACAGGTGTGCATGCCGGTAAGGTAGATTTATTTGCTAATCACAAAGTGATTTTGACACCATTACCTAGCAGTGCAGATTGGGCTGTAGAGAAACTGATTCAATTGTGGCAAGCTGCCAAAGCGGAAGTGATTTGCATGGATGTGGAAAAACACGACGAAGTGTTGGCCCATACCAGTCATCTTCCGCATTTGATGGCATTTAACTTGGTTGAGCAACTTGCGAACCGAGAAGACAATTTAGATATTTTCCGTTATGCCGCTGGCGGTTTTCGTGATTTCTCACGCATTGCTGCAAGCGACCCACATATGTGGCATGACATCTTTTTTGCCAATAAAAAGGCAATTTTAAAAGCGGTAGATGGCTTTGAAAAACAATTGGCTATTCTTCGCAAACTGATTGAAGATGAAAACTCACAAGCGTTGATGGGACTGTTGGGGCATGCACAAGCGGCACGTCAACATTTCAATCACATGCTCGCAAAGAAACCACTGATGGAGAAAAATAAAGTGACGACACAGCAATTCAAAATTTTACCGGGTCCAAAGCAATTCCAAGGTAAATTTACTGTGCCAGGTGATAAATCTGTGTCACATCGCTCTATCATGTTTGGTGCTATTGCAGAAGGCACAACGCATGTCACGGGTTTCCTTGAAGGTGAAGATGCCTTGGCAACCCTCCAAGCATTCCGCGATATGGGTGTAAGTATTGAAGGCCCTAAAAACGGCGAAGTCACCATTCATGGTGTAGGTATGCATGGTTTAAAAGCACCTGCAGGCGCTTTGTATATGGGTAACTCAGGCACTTCAATGCGTTTGCTTTCAGGCATGTTGTCGGCACAGAAGTTTGATTCGGTGATGACGGGTGATGCGTCATTATCAAAACGTCCAATGGAACGTATTGCAAAACCATTACGTGAAATGGGGGCGCAAATTCAAACCACAGGTGAGCGTGGTACGCCGCCCGTGTCTATTTCTGGAAGTCAACACCTTAAAGGTATTCACTACGACTTACCAATGGCATCTGCACAAGTAAAATCTGGTATTTTGTTGGCAGGTCTTTGGGCGGAAGGTGAAACTGTTGTCACTGAGCCAGAACCGACACGTGACCATTCAGAGCGTATGCTTCGTGCATTTGGTTATGACGTGAAAACAGAAGGCAACCGCATTTCACTTCAAGGTGGTGGCAAGTTAGTCGGTACAGACATTCAAGTACCCTCTGACATTTCATCTGCAGCATTCTTTATGGTGGGTGCAGCGATTACTGAAGGTTCAGATGTCACACTTGAAGCGGTCGGCATTAATCCAACACGTACAGGTGTGATCGAAATTTTAAAACAGATGGGTGCTGACCTGACTGTTGAAAATGAACGTATCGCTGGCGGTGAGCCGATTGCAGATATTCGTATTCGTGGTTCACGTACACTCAAAGGCATTCATATGCCAGAAGATCAAGTGCCATTGGCGATTGATGAATTCCCAGCGTTATTTATTGCTGCTGCATGTGCAGAGGGTCAAACCATTTTGACTGGTGCAGCTGAACTTCGAGTGAAAGAGTCGGATCGTATTCAAGTGATGGCAGATGGCCTAAAAATTATGGGTATCGATTGTACGCCAACCGAGGACGGCATTATCATTGAAGGTCAAGGCAAAGCGGGTGAGTGGGGTGCAATCTTCACAGGTGGTCAAATCGAATCACATCATGACCACCGTATTGCAATGAGCTTCTCAATGGCAGGTTTACGTACTTCGGGTGAAATTAATATCGTGGGTACAGAAACTGTTGCGACCAGCTTCCCGACATTTACAGAGCTAGCGACTCAAGCCGGTTTAACGATTGCGGTAAGTGAATAAATAATTCACTAAATTTGTATATTTATTCAACAACAGCCAAGCAAATGCTTGGCTGTTTGGTTTTAATTGCTTATGCTAAAACTATACAACAAGAATGTCTTTGGATAGATACATGAGAAAACTACAATTCACCGCCCATAGCGATTCAAATCGAGTTGAAAGCAGTGCTGATACGCAAACTCAAGTGGCTGAGTTTTTAGCAAGTAAGCTTGAGAAATATGGCTTTCAAACGTTATCGCAAAGTGGTGATCAGATTGCAGTCAGTGTCGATCAACATGAATTGCCACTTTCAGTGACATGTCAGGGGCAGGATGAATCAGGTCGTCTAGTCTGTGAAATTACCTCTTATCCAGATGAAGACCAAGATTGGTTAGATCGTATTACTGAGCAAAGTTTGTTGAATCAATTGGCTCAAGCGGTCGAAAACAGTTTAAAAGAAGAAGACTCGTATAGTGAGTTTCAATGGAAACAAATGACGAAATGAACTGAAAAATTGAATTAAAAATCATCTATAAAAAAGCAGCATAGTGCTGCTTTTTTATTTTTTAACGGAATGTATCGAACAACGTTATAGACATTCAATATTGATAGGATTAATAGTTCGATTGCTCTTTTTCACATAGTCACACATTTTTTCTGACTCTTGTTCATTGAGTCCCCAAAACACGATCACACCACGTTGATCAGTCAATTTGCTATCGCTAAGATAAATATAATGGGTGTCATGATAGTTTTTATCGAGCATATCTTTATATTTTTGATCGGTAAAAGGTGAACAAGATGAAATTTCAGCTTCTTTACACACCGAGTCACTCGAACAGCGTTGCTTAAAGGTTGAAATCATATTCATGGTGTCTGTGCTGTTGAGTTGGGCTTCACACACTTGGCTGTTGGGAAAGTCATAGACCATCTTTAAGCTAAAATCACGACCATCGACATTCATCTTGTATGAAGCAGTCAAATAGGCTTTGGGGCCATCGTTCGCAGCAACTGTAGAAACTGGCAAATTCGTCGTTGTGGAAGGCGTTGAATTAAAATAATAGACCAAAGCTGCAATGCCTAGACCTAAAATCACAGCAACAATAAATTTCATTTTTCCCCTCTAAATTTTATCTTAATTTTTCTGGGTATTATTTCTGTAGTTGATTATTTAAACAAGTAAATAATTGGTTTTTAGATAAAAAATTGAGGCGTAATCAAAATTAAACGAGCATCGGCTTAAGTCATTACATATTGAACGAATTGTGATCACTAATGCAAAAAAATGGATAAATCGAAAAGCGAGTAGTTCAGTTCATCTGGAATATTGGGGGAATAGAGCGTTCGCTAGGCAAGAAAAATGAGCCAGTTAAGCTGACTCATTTTTGGTATTGTTTATACTAAAAAGCGTGAAATCGCAATACGAAGCTGTTTGAGATAACCCGTAAAGAAGTGGTTTGCACCTGGCAAAACCGTGATTAAATGGCGCTGTGGTTTGGCCCACTGAATCAAGTCAGATAACAGTGTGACATTATCTTCTTCACCGTGAATAAATAAAATATCACCCTTAATATGCGGCGTCACATAGTGACGT
This sequence comes from Acinetobacter sp. YH16042, assembly GCF_013417245.1. Lineage (NCBI taxonomy): Bacteria > Pseudomonadati > Pseudomonadota > Gammaproteobacteria > Moraxellales > Moraxellaceae > Acinetobacter > Acinetobacter sp. YH16042. The sequence continues at coordinate 28,033 of NZ_VPEJ01000022.1, read as the reverse complement.
ACACCTGCAACTGTTGTAGTTGGTAGTCCGCATAAAATAGTCTGTACAGGCTGTAATTCTACAGGCAATAGGGCATAGCATTTAGTCATGACATTTGCACCAAAACTAAAACCGCCTGCATAAAATGGTAGGTTTGGATGTAGGTTACGCGCAAATTCAATAACTTGCATGGTGTCTTTGGTTTCACCATTGCCTTCGTCATGTATTCCTGCACTTTTGCCAGAGCCGCGGAAACTTGGGCGATAGACAACATAGCCACGTTCTAAGAACATTTGCGCTAAAAGCACAGGTACTTTGTGCTGTGGTGTGCCACCTTGCAATGGGTGAGGGTGTGTAACTACCGCGAATCCTTTCACTTCACCCTGTGGATAATCAACAAAAATTTCAAGCTGACCAACAGGCCCTTGAATGAACAGTTGTTCTGACATAATGACTAAAATGTGAAAGCGGGAGAGTCGCATAGTTTACAGATTAATATTATCTAAAACACAGATTGGATTTGAAAATACTCTACTGTTATAGTTTGTTTAATTAAAAATTAATCAGGATGTTTATGCTCGCTTTAATTTCTCCAGCAAAAACTTTAGATTACGAAACCGCTTTACCGACTGAAAAATTCACTCAACCACGGTTATTAGATCATTCTGAAGAATTAATCTCAGTCGCACGTAAATTGTCGGTAAGTGAAATTTCAAGCTTGATGAGTGTCAGTGAGAAAATTGCGACTTTAAATGTTGAGCGCTTCCGAGATTGGCAGCCTGATTTTGATTTTGCCAATGCACGCCAATCAATCTTTGCCTTTAAAGGTGATGTATATACCGGTTTAGATGCATATAAACTTACAAACTCAGACCTTGAATATGCACAAACCCATTTGCGTATGCTCTCAGGTCTCTATGGTTTATTGCGTCCACTGGATTTAATGATGCCATATCGTTTAGAGATGGGGACCAAGTTACAAAACCCACGTGGAAATAACTTGTATGAGTTTTGGGACAATACCATCACCAATCTGATTAATGACGATTTGGCAAAAGCGGGCTCTGAACTTTTCGTCAACATCGCTTCAGATGAATATTATAAGTCGGTTAAAGAAGCAAAAATCAAAGCCGAAATCATCAAGCCTGTTTTTCTGGATCAAAAGAACGGCAAATATAAAGTCATCAGCTTCTATGCCAAAAAAGCACGTGGCCTAATGGCGCGTTATTTGTTGGAAAATAAAATTGAACGTATTGAAGATATCAAGTCGTTCAATACCGATGGTTATTATTTCGATGCTGAGAGTAGCTTAAAGGGCGAATTGGTCTTTAAGCGAGATGAACAACAAGCCGCTTAATTTTAAAATTGAAAAACTTAGACTGAAAAGAATATGAATAGCCGCTGATTAGAAGTCAGCGGCTTTTTTCATCTTCGTCATTCGAGATTTAATAGTGGGTTGTGAAATTGATCGTGCTTTAAATTTCTTAGGTGAAATGATCTATGATTTGAAGCTTTTTGCGGAAAAGGATTCGAAAAAACATTCAGTGATTATCTTGTCTATCAGTCTAAAACATATTACAAATTTAACATTGATCGAACAAATAGCTTATTAAATAACTTAATAAGATATAAAATTGTGAAACACGTCACTTTTTTGTTTAAGTTTTTTGTTATTATAGCCAAATATTTAAACATGAATAAAATTTTGTTATGAAAAAAATACTGATACCAATTTTTATACTCAGCATTGTGTTCTTAGGGTTTAGTGTTTATAAAAATGCAGAGTTAAAGCGACAGCAAGAAATTAATCAGGTGTTCAATGATGATTTGAACGCATCACCTTATATGCGCTAAAAAAAGTCAATCTTGCAGCTTCTGCATTGAGCTCAAGCATGGTCTTGAAGTGTTCGTCTAAATCTTGATATTTTATTTTTATATATAATAATTTGAAACTTTATAAAGAAAACAATGTCTTAAATTTACTAAATTGAAAAGCGATGAAAATTTGGAAACATTAAAAAATCAATGTGTTATAATTTGCCGAAATTAATTTGATCAGTATTTATTGATATTAAATACGAATTAAATGACATAAATAGAGGAGCTGCATAGGTTTATGCAGCTTTTTTGTTTGCAAATTTCAACATTTGTACTGTGTTGTATGCTGTTGAAAATAGGATTTTTTAAAGCCTACAATCTGCCGAATTGGCATATTCGTTGCTTAGGCATACACAAAATTAATGATGAATACATCACATGATTAATTTTGTGGAATGCTTATATGCATAAAGTTTACTTCATAGGGGCTAGGTCATGACGACTCCTAATCCATCTTCCGAGAACATGCTTGAACGTCTGTTTAAACTGAGCGAAAACAAAACCAGTTTCAAAACAGAAGTCATTGCAGGTGTAACTACTTTCTTGACAATGTGTTACATCATTATTGTCAATCCAATGATTTTGTCCGAAACGGGTATGGATCATGGTGCTGTTTTTGTCGCAACCTGTCTAGCAGCAGCCATTGGCTGTTTGGTGATGGGTCTTGTTGCTAACTATCCAATTGCCTTAGCACCCGGTATGGGCTTAAACGCTTACTTTACCTATTCTGTATGTTTGGGTATGGGCGTGGAATGGCAAACTGCTTTAGCAGCTGTATTTGTCTCTGGCCTTGTTTTTATCGCTATCAGCATGTTCAAAATCCGTGAAGCGATTGTTAATGCGATTCCAATGTCGCTTAAACTGGCGATCGGTGGCGGTATTGGTTTATTCCTTGCCCTAATTGCGTTGAAAAATGCAGGCATTATTGTTGATAATCCAGCAACTTTAGTGAGTTTGGGTGATCTAAAACAACCTTCAGTTTTGTTGGCTTTACTTGGCTTCTTGATGGTTGTGGTTATGCATCACTTCAAAGTACGTGGTGCAATCATCATCAGTATCTTGGTGATTACTGCAATTGCAACCCTGCTGGGTTTCAACGAATTTAAAGGTGTTGTAGGCGCGATTCCTTCAATCACTCCAACATTCATGCAAATGGACTTTGAAGGTCTATTCACAGCAAGTTTGATTGGCGTGATCTTTGTATTCTTCTTGGTCGATTTGTTTGACTCTACAGGTACATTGGTGGGTGTATCACACCGTGCAGGTTTATTAAAAGACGGTAAATTACCACGTTTGAAGAAAGCATTATTTGCTGACTCATCTGCAATTGTTGCGGGTGCGGCATTGGGTACGTCTTCAACTACGCCTTATATCGAATCATCAGCAGGTGTTGCTGCCGGTGGTCGTACAGGGTTAACTGCAGTTGTAGTTGCTGTATTGTTTATTTTGGCATTGTTCTTAGCACCACTTGCTCAGTCTGTACCAGGTTTTGCAACTGCGCCAGCATTATTGTTTGTTGGTGTGTTGATGATTCAAGGTATCGTTCATATTGAGTGGGATGATATTACGGAAGCAGTCCCAGCATTCTTAACAATTGTATTTATGCCGTTTACGTATTCAATTGCAGACGGTATTGCAATGGGCTTCATTAGCTATGCATTGGTTAAATTGCTGACAGGTAAAGCGAAAACTGTACCGTATATGGTTTGGATTATTGCTGTACTTTGGGCATTGAAATTTGCTGCATTTGGCGGTTAATACTGTCAAATAGCGAAAGGGTGTAAACTCAGTTTGCACCCTTTTTTATTTTTATGAGGATAAGAGATGGATCAACTTGAGCTGATTCGCGCTTTGCCAAAAGCAGAGCTACATGTGCATATTGAAGGGACATTTGAGCCTGAACTCATGTTTGCAATTGCCCAACGCAACAATATTGCAATCCCTTATCAATCAGTCGAAGAATTAAAAGAAGCGTATAACTTTCATAATTTACAGTCTTTTTTAGACATTTATTATGCAGGTGCAAATGTACTGATTCATGAGCAAGATTTTTATGATTTAGCATGGGCATACTTTGAAAAATGTGCAGAAGATCATGTGGTTCATACCGAAATGTTCTTCGACCCACAAACTCATACAGACCGTGGGGTTGCTTTTGAAACTGTCTTGAATGGCTTACAACGCGCTTGTGATGATGCCAAAGCAAAACTGGGCATTAGCTCACATCTGATTATGTGCTTCTTGCGTCATTTATCTGAAGATGCAGCATTTGCAACATTAGAACAAGCTTTACCATATAAAGATCAAATTATTGGTGTCGGTTTAGATTCGAGTGAAGTGGGTCATCCACCATCAAAATTCGAACGTGTTTTTGCTAAAGCACGTGAAGCAGGTTTTCTTATCGTTGCGCATGCAGGGGAAGAAGGTCCAGCAGAATACGTATGGGAAGCCTTGGATTTGCTGAAAGTAAATCGTGTTGACCATGGTGTACGTTCAGAAGAAGATCCTGCTTTGATGCAACGTTTAATTGCAGAAAAAATGCCATTAACCGTTTGCCCGCTAAGCAATTTAAAGCTCTGTGTGGTCAATAATATGGCTGAGCATAATATTCGCCGTCTATTGCAACAAGGTGTGCATGTGACCGTCAATTCAGATGATCCATCGTACTTTGGTGGTTATATGAATGATAACTTCATTGCGATCACCAAAGCACTTGATCTAAGCAATGCAGAGTTAAAGCAACTGGCAATCAACTCTTTTGAAGCATCATTTATTTCAGATGCTGAAAAACAAGCTTGGATTAAAAAGATTGAAGCGTTGAATTAATAATCAGCGTATAATCTCAGGCAGTGAATATTCACTGCCTTTTTTATGTTTAAATCATGCTTTTATCTCATTCAAATCGCTCTATATTTGCCTCATCGATTACATTTTTAGCCGCAGTATTGATTTCTTCGGCTGCTATTGCAGATAAATCAAGTTTAAGTCAGCGTATGCTAAAGCCCGTGATTGAATATCAATGCTCGCAAGAATTAAATACTTCTAAAATTTGGAAAGGCGCTGCGATGTTTATGAGTGCTCAACAGAAAAAAGACAATCAAGCTGCGATTTGTCAGTGCGTGAGTGAGCATGCCATGGATGATATCGGTGCGAAAGATCTGATGACTGCTGCAGTGAATGAAACTGAAAAGAATAAACTGATTTCTAAAGCTGTTTTGAATAGTATGCGCGGCTGTGCTCAGCAAGTACTGAATTAAAAGATAATGCTTAAAATAAAAGCCACATGATGTGGCTTTTATTTTGTCTTTATTAGGGTTTTGGTTGTCGTGTCATACTTTTGAGCACATGGTCTTTATCAATAAAATGATGTTTCAACGCTGCCAAAATATGACCCACTAAGAGCAAGCCTGCTGCCCAAGAAATCCAAATATGTAGCGGTTTCACGATGGCTAATAATTCAGGATTATCTTGTACCAAGCGTGGTATTTCAAACAAATACAAGACAGGGGCCGGGTGACCTGCGCTCCAACTAAATAAGCAACCTGTAATCGGTAAAGCCAGTAGTACAAAATACAGTGCTAAATGACCCAAATGTGCCAAGGTTTTCATGCCGGATGACATACTGTCAGGTAATTCAGGTGTGGGGTGGGTATAGCGCCAAAAGATTCGTATCACCACCAAAAAAATAATCGTAGTCGCAATATTTTTATGGAGGGTAATGACTTGTCCTTTAAAGCTGCCATCGACGTCATAACTGAGAAAATTGCCACTATAAAAGCCAATGAACCATGCCACGATGAATATGATCGCCATCAGCCAATGTAAGACCTGAGCTGTTCGAGTGTAGTATTGTGTGTTATTGCTCATGTTGATTATTTAAGCGTTCAATCTTATGCAGATTCTAATACAGACCACAAAAATATGCGTCGTTTAAAATCGGTACACAGTGTTGTGAATATGCAACACAGGCTTTGATGATTAACTACACAATTACCGAATTTATTTTAAATAGTCATATCAGATGGTGTGTGATTTGGGGCACAATATGCGCGTTAATTAACAGAACAAAGGAAATATTCGTGAAAAAATTAGTTGCTGTTCTAGCGCCATTAGCGCTTGTTCTTTCTGCATGTGCTGCGACTGGTACAACAGGTACAAGTTCTACAGGTACAACTTCAGCAAACAGCTTGGCAATGATGGCGGTTAAAGTGGGTGTTCAAGCGAAATGCGTGACTGAGCTTAATAACAACAGCTACTGGAAAACAGGTTCAAAATTATTAACAGAAACTCAAAAATCTGAACTACAAACTGAAGTGTGTTCATGTGTAGGCGAGAAAGCGACAACTAGCGTGACTGCAACGGATTTGGTTGTAGCAGCAATGGATAAAACTTCACAAGCAAATCTTGCGGCTAAAATCGTGACAAATACTTTAAATGCTTGCGTGATTGAAACATTTAAAAACTAAGATTTAGAACATTTTATACGACCCTGACAATGGTTTTGCTGAGTATCAGTAAATCCAAATGAAGGGTCGTATTTTATTTTGAGTGAGAGATATATGAAAATTGCTGGTGCAGATGAAGCGGGTCGCGGTCCATTGGTGGGTTCGGTTGTTGCGGCAGCTGTCATTTTAGATCCAAATAACCCGATTGAAGGTTTAAACGATTCTAAAAAACTCACTGAAAAAAAACGTGAAAAGTTATTTATTGAGATTCAAGAAAAAGCCTTGGCTTGGGCGATTGCTGAAAGTTCTGCACAAGAAATTGATGAGATCAATATTTTGCAAGCATCATTACTTGCAATGCGTCGTGCAGTGGAAAAACTCAATGTACAGCCAGAACACGTGTTGGTCGATGGTAATAAAGTCCCAACCGGTTTAGCAATGAGCTGTGATGCAATCGTGGGCGGTGATGCGATTCATCCAGAGATTTCGGCTGCGAGTATTTTGGCAAAAGTGACTCGAGACCACGAAATGGTTGAACTGGATGCAAAATATCCACAGTATGGTTTTGCGAAACACAAGGGCTATCCAACCAAAGCGCACTTCGAAGCGATTGCACAGTATGGGGTGATTGATGAACATCGCCGCAGTTTTGGCCCCGTACGTAAAGTTCTAGAAGGGCAGTAATTAAGCTCAGTTGAACTTATATAGTAAACGCATGTTCTAGATAAATTTAAAGCGGCCTAATGAGCCGCTTTATCATTTAACAACTTAAATCTTAGCGATTATAGTTGTTTTGTGAATAATCAGTTTCTTCAAAAGATGGCTGATATTCTTGATCAATGTTTTGGAGATGTTCGTGCATTGCGCGTTCATGTTGAATTCGTTGGTAAATTTCTTCACGATGAACAGATACTTCTTTTGGAGCATTCACGCCAATACGAACCTGATTACCTTTAACACCAAGTACAGTCACGCTAACTTGGTCTCCAATCATTAATGTTTCTCCGACACGACGAGTCAGAATCAGCATGTTTCTCTCCTTGCAAAATGCAAAACCTGCAAATGATCTGTTATGTAAAATTCATAACTTGTAAAAGCAAAAAATTTAGCAGTGCATCTGAAACAATCATTGTGACAGTCGCAAACTGAGTAAATTTTAAAATCCTCAGGTTTAATATAACAGAGCCACTATAAAAAAAACTATAGTGGCTCTGAATTTTTACGATGTTTTTCAAAATCTGTCTAACAATGACAAATTTTGACACACAGCAAGGTTAATTAAGCACGTACACTTGATTCACCTGTTTCACGGTCTAGACCGAATGCAGTGTGTAGAGCACGTACAGCAAGCTCTAAGTATTTCTCATCGATAATCACTGAAATTTTGATTTCAGAAGTCGAGATCATCAAAATGTTAATGCCTTCTTTTGCAAGAGCAGTAAACATTTTGCTTGCAACACCTGCGTGTGAGCGCATACCAACACCAACAATCGATACTTTAACGATGTCTGCGCGAGTTGCAACTTCACGTGCACCAATTTCTTGTGCAGTCGCTTCAAGAATGGCTTTCGCTTTTGGTAATTCACCGCGGTTAACTGTAAATGTGAAATCAGTTGTGCCGTCTTCTTCAACGTTTTGGATAATCATATCCACTTCAACATTGGCATCACCAATTGGTGAAAGGATGTTTGAAGCAATACCCGGTTTATCCGGTACACCAAGAATAGTTAATTTAGCTTCATCACGGTTGAACGCGATACCTGAGATGATTGGTTGTTCCATGTTGTCTTCCGCTTCAGTGGTGATTAGTGTCCCGACGTTTTGTTTAAAGTTTTCGTCGAATGCGCCATCATCGTCATTATCAAAACTTGATAATACGCGTAAAGGCACTTGGTATTTACCTGCAAATTCTACAGAGCGAATTTGAAGGACTTTAGAACCAAGTGATGCCATTTCAAGCATTTCTTCAAAAGAAATACGATCAACTTTTTTCGCTTTTGGAGCGACACGAGGGTCAGTGGTGTAAACACCATCAACGTCTGTGTAAATCTGACATTCGTCAGCTTTAAGTGCAGCAGCCAATGCAACACCCGAAGTGTCAGAACCACCACGACCTAGAGTCGTTGTGTTACCTTCGGCATCAAAGCCTTGGAAACCTGCCACAACAATGACACGTCCAGCGTCAAGGTTTGAAGTCAATACATCCGTATCAATCGCTTCAATACGCGCCTTGGTAAATGCGCTGTCGGTTTTAATACCAACTTGACGACCTGTAAGTGATTTAGCTTCAACACCAATAGAGTTAAGTGCCATTGCTAACATAGAAATCGTTACCTGTTCACCCGTAGACACCATTTGGTCTAATTCGCGTGGATCAGGTGTTTCGGTAATGGCTTTCGCTAAAGCAAGTAGACGATTGGTTTCGCCACTCATTGCAGATACAACAACCACAACTTTGTGACCGTGATCATGCCAACGCTTTACACGACGAGCAACATTTAAAATGCGCTCTGGAGTACCCATTGAGGTACCGCCATATTTTTGAACGATTAATGCCATAACTATCCTTACCAAGTAAATAAGTCTAAAGACTTAAAGCACTTACACATATTTTAAGACCGCACTTGAGCGCGATTTTAATATACCACGTAGCTCATGAACTCCAAGGTAGGAGGAGTTCAAATAGATACTTTGTGTCTGCAGGGGATTCACATGAACCCAGCCTTTTAGACTCCATTTTCATCATTTAGCCAGAGGTTGAATATTGGTTTCAACATGATGATTGAGTTTGCGTTTTCACGCATCAACAGTGTTTAAGCAGGATCCAGCATTAAAAAACACACTGCTTAAACCTGTTGATTTGCTCAAAGGAGGTGAGTCACTTTGAGCTATAGGACTTTTGGTCTTATTTTGCAGCTAACCATGCAACGAGGTCAGTCATTACTGCTTCAAGTTTGTCGCTATAAGGCGCACCACCTTGAGCCATATCAGGTTTACCACCACCTTTACCACCAAGCTCTTGACCAAGGTGTTTGATGATGTCACCTGCTTTTACAGCAGCAGTGTATTCTTTAGCAACCGAAGCAATCAGGCTCACTTTGTCGGCATCAACCGCTGCGATCACGATCACAGCATTGTCTAATTTAGATTTCACACCGTCGTGCAAGTTGCGAAGTGATTTCGCATCTACACCTTGAACCGTGGTGATTAATGTTTTGCGGCCAGCAATCTCTTGAACTTGACTTAATAACTCAGCTGCTTGGAAGCTTGCTAATTTTTGGTTCAATTGTTCAATTTGTTTTTGCAGGCTAGATGCTGTGTGAGATAAAGCTTCAACTTTTTCTAAAGTTTGATCTTTTTGCGCTTTCAGCAAGTCATTAATTGCATGAATGTCACGATCAGCTTTTTGCGCAGCTTCAACTGCCTTAGTACCAGTAACGGCTTCAATACGACGTACGCCTGCTGCAACACCACCTTCAGAAGTGATCTTGAATAGGCCGATGTCGCCTGTGCGTTTTACGTGAATACCACCACAAAGCTCGATAGAGAAATTTTTCTCATCTTTGGTTGTACCCATTGAAAGTACACGTACTTCGTCACCGTATTTCTCACCGAACAACATCATTGCGCCTTTTTCTTTAGCCGCATCGATGTCTAAAAGTTCAGTTGAAACAGCCGTATTGGCAATCACTTCGGCATTGACAATGCGTTCAATTTCTTGAAGCTGTTCAAATGAAACAGGTTGATCATTGGCAAAGTCAAAACGTAAAAGTTCGCTGGCAACCAATGAACCTTTTTGCTGTACATGCGTACCCAAAACTTGGCGCAGCGCTGCATGCAACAGGTGAGTCGCAGAGTGGTTGCGTGAAGTTGCTTCACGGATATCCGCTTTCACAATCGCTTCGACCGCTTGAGCCGCTTTTAAGTTACCCATGGTCACGATGCCTTGGTGTACAAAAGCGCCGCCTGATTTTTTGGTGTCTTGAACTTCAAAAATACCAGTTTCGTTTTTGAAGATACCTGTATCGCCAACTTGACCGCCGCTTTCTGCATAGAACGGAGTTTGGTTGAGAACGATCAGTGCTTCATCGCCCTCAAAAACTTCATCAACTTGTTCGCCGTCTTTGTAGATTGCAACAATTTGACCTTGGCCTTGAGTTGCGTCATAGCCGTCAAATTGAGTTTCGCCTTCAACTTTCACAATTGAGTTGTAGTCGACAGCAAATTTACCAGCATCACGCGCACGTTGACGCTGAGCAGCCATTTCAACTTCGAAACCAGCTTCATCAATCGTTAAATCACGTTCACGTGCGATATCAGCAGTTAAGTCAGTCGGGAAGCCGTAAGTATCGTAAAGTTTAAATACTGTTTCGCCCGGAATCACTGAACCTTTAAGTTGAGCCAATTCACCTTCAAGCAATTTCAAACCTTGCTCTAAAGTTTTAGCAAATTGTTCTTCTTCTTTCAAAAGCTGTGCTTCGATACGTGCTTTTTGTGCTTCCAGTTCAGGATATGCAGCACCCATCACGTTAATTAACGGTTGAAGCATTTTGTGGAAAAATGAACCTGTCGCACCCAATTTGTTACCGTGACGCACTGCGCGGCGGATAATACGACGTAGTACATAACCACGGCCTTCGTTTGAAGGGTTAACACCGTCAGCAATCAAGAAGCAGCAAGAACGTGCATGGTCAGCCACAACTTTAAGTGAAGCAGGGTATTCAACTGGTTTGTTTTCTGCTTGTGCTTTTGCTTCAAGTTCAGTGGTATCTAAACCAATGATTTCAGCAGCAGCTTTAAGTAGGTTTTGGAATAGGTCAATTTCGTAGTTTGAGTTTACATGCTGTAAAACTGCAGAAATACGCTCAAGGCCCATACCTGTATCTACAGACGGCGCTGGAAGTTCATGCAGTACGCCATCAGCAGTACGGTTGAACTGCATGAATACGTTGTTCCAAATTTCGATGAAACGATCGCCATCTTCTTCAGGAGTGCCCGGTAAGCCGCCCCAAATGTGGTCACCATGGTCAAAGAAGATTTCAGAACATGGACCGCAAGGACCTGTATCGCCCATTGCCCAAAAGTTATCTGAAGCGTATTTTTCGCCTTTGTTGTCACCAATACGGATAATGCGTGAAGCGTCTAGACCAATTTCTTTGTTCCAGATATCAAATGCTTCGTCATCTGTATGGTAAACAGTGGCATAAAGTTTATCTTTTGGCAGACCTAACCATTTTTCGTTGGTTAAGAAATCCCAAGCAAATGTGATGGCATCACGTTTGAAGTAGTCACCAAATGAGAAGTTACCCAACATTTCAAAGAACGTGTGGTGACGTGCTGTATAACCAACGTTGTCTAAGTCGTTGTGTTTACCGCCGGCACGGACACATTTTTGTGAAGAAGTTGCACGAACGTAGTCACGTTTTTCAAGACCAAGGAAGCAGTCTTTAAACTGGTTCATACCAGCATTTGTGAACAATAGTGTTGGGTCGTTGGCAGGTACCAGAGAACTCGACGCGACACGTGTATGCCCTTGCGATTCAAAGTAGCTTAAAAAAGCTTCGCGAATTTCAGCTGATGTCATAAAACGAGTACTCACAACCAAGTCTCTCCTAATTTCGATTTGGTAATAGCATATCAAGCAAGTCTTACAAAATTTTAAAGCTGGCTTGAGATGCTGACATAAAATTTAAAAACGCTAAATTATAACGGAAAAAGGTGTAGCGACCAATGATTTTCAATGAACTATATGACTTTTTATATAATTCATTTGAATTGATTCATTTTCATTATGGTTGTGAAAATTTTGGCAGTTTTTACTCAATGGTACTTTGGTTTATTTATAAATTTAAGATGAAATTTTACTTAAATCCTAAACGCATTTTCAAATTTTAAAGGCGTGAATTAATCAGCTTATAAGTCAGGATCTGTCTTTTTTATGTGTTGAATGGGGTATTCCTTGCCATTAAATTTGAGCTGATAACGACCTTGGTCATGTTCAGCGGACGCTTTGCAGTTTTTGTGATTGTAATGGCTGCTAATGCTCGACTCTTTGATTAAGAAAATAGGGAAGCCCTTATGGGTTTGATTGCTGATGTGTAAGGTGCGCTTCAATTCTTCAGTATTCCAGTCATCACAAGCACTTTGTGTACTGCTGTTGTAGTTGGTCATTAGTCCATTTAAGACAGCTAAAATTTTTGAATCAGTTTGAATGGCATAAAGGTAAAGCAATCGTCTTGATGAATGAATACCGCCTATGTGCGATTGTTTTAAAGCAATACCCACCAAGTCCTGATCTTTTGCATAGGGAGTGAGATCAAATTGAACATTATCTAAACGTGTCGTAGGCACAATGCCTTTAGGTGACTTAAATACTTTTAGTACTTGAAATGTGCCTTTATCTATAAGATAAAGCTTTAGATCATAATTGCCCGCATTGTCCTGAATCACGTCAGTCGCATTACTAGAAAGGGCTAATAATCGACGACTATGCTGAAGTTGAATGCAGTCCTGAAATACAGGTTCATTGGCATTGGAGGAATTATCGTCTGAGAATAGGCGTTGTAATTTTTGTATCTCCGCTGATGAACAGTGTTGATATATTTGCGCTGTAGTCTCGGTTGAACCTAATAAAAATATCAAAAATATTGAGATGGAAGCGTAAAAGAGCTTTGTAGGTTTAAGCTTTTGCCAGAACAAATAAAATGGTTGTAGTGTTTGCTTCATCATTGTGATTTATAGTCTATAGAATATTTTTCTTCATTATAAAGTCGAAAAGCTATTTTGAATATTTTCACTCAACACCCATTTTAATAAGTATTAAGAGAATTAATGATTACGAATTATTGTTGAAATCCTTTAATATATAAGCGCTTTATAACTGTTTCAAAATGAAGGGTAAGTCATGCAGCGAGTGGCAATTAATGGATTTGGTCGAATCGGACGCAATGTATTACGCGCTTGGTTTGAAAATCCAAAAGAATTTCATTATGAAATTGTTGCCATAAATGATGTCGCTGATGTGGAAACCATGGTGCATTTGTTTAAATATGACACCACGCATGGTCGTTTTGCAGGCCAAGTCGAAATTCTTGAACAAGATGGCGCTATTTTTCTAGATATCTCTTGTGCTCAAGCGCATCTCAAAGTGCAAGTTTTAAATGAAGCACAGCCGAGTCTTTTGCCTTGGCAGCAACTGAATGTCGATGTGGTACTCGAATGTACAGGTTTATTTAGATCGCGAGAGGCAGCCACACAGCATATTGGTGCAGGTGCCAAACGTGTGATTATTGGTGCTGCGCCGTTTGACAGTGTTGATGCTGCGATTGTGTATGGTGTTAATCATCATGAAGTCAAAGCGACGGATCAAATTATTTCGAGTGTGTCGTGTACCACGCAGGCTTTGGTGCCTTTAGTCAAAATTATTGATGATGCCTTTGGTATAGACACAGCACTCATGACAGAAATTCATGCTGTGACTGCGGATCAGTCTGTATTGGATCATGCACATCGTGACTTACGTCGTGCGCGAGCTTCAGGTCAAAATATTATTCCAACAACCTCTTCAGCTCTGGGTGCGTTGAAACGGGTCATGCCGAAAATGGAAGATCGAATCGATGGCTATTCGATTCGTGTGCCGACTATCAATGTTGCTGCAATCGATTTAAGTTTTGTGTCTCAATCAGTTATCACCAAGCATGAGTTAAATGCAGTGTTAAGCAAAGCTGCACGTTTTGATTATCATGAAATTATGTCAGTAACCGATGAGCCCTTGGTCTCAAGTGATTTTAATCATTCACCTTATTCATTGATTGTCGATTTGAATCAAACCATGGTGGTAGGAAAGCAAGCAAAAGTTTTCGCATGGTATGACAATGAATGGGGCTATGCGAACCGCTTGCTCGATTTATGTGAAAGTTTTCACTCTTTATAAAAATTCAAACTTATCCAATATAGAAAACATCTACTAGCTTGTAGGTGTTTTTTTATTTTCTAAAATTAGATGAAAAATCATGCGTAATCTCGTTGATGTATCTCGAAAATATTGAAAAACTTTAAAAAATATTCAAGCACAGCCGATTTATTGTTTAAGATGAAAGTCAAAGAAATATATAAAGAGTATTGAGCATGATGTTGATGTTACTTTGGGGATTTATTTTATTATTGGCGCTGGCGGTTATATTTTTAATTTGGCTACAGTTTAATCGTGACGTATCGCAATCTACCGCGCATGAAACCTTGCCACTCGAGGAAAAAGTGGTGCATCTAGAAGCCAACCTGAAAAAGACCTTGGAAATTATGCAAGACCTTGCAAAGAAAATGCATATCCAGCAAGAAGTATTAGATCAAACCACTCACAAATTACAGCAAGTTGAATTGCAAAATGCAGAGTTGGTGAACCTTTTGGCAAAAGTGGTCAAAACCGATCAAAGCTAATCGAAAGATAAAGAAGACTGCCCATAGCTCGATATCTGCATGAAGCATGTAATCTCAAGGTATGGGTATTTTTTTATCCAATAAGATGATTCTCAATATTTATTGTCATTGGGTTCAAATCGTAGTTCACGCGTTTTTCAACATATGATCGTATGGGACTAAATCAAAATTTGTCTTAACACGGCTGCTGAAAGCATGCTAATCACAACGGTAGGCAATAACGAAAAACGTGATGCTGCAAATAGGGTAATGGCTATCGCGATTAAATCAGCAGGATTATCTTTGACAAAATAGGGCGCAATCACTGATATCAACACACAGCCGGGGACAACTTCCATAATTTGACGTTGTTTGTTGGTGAGGCTACGGTTTTTCAGTAACACATAACCCAAGATACGGGTCAGGTAAGTGGTTAAGGCTATAAATAGAATCGCGATCAGGGTGCTAGTGTGGATCATGCATCATCTCCAATTAGGAAAAATGCAGAAGCAATGCCAGTAACTGCGCCAATCGGAACATACCAGCCCGCAGGGAGATACAAGTAAGCCAAAGATGCGGCAATCAAACTGACCAGCCATGGACGCGCCGCTTTAAAGCCTTTCCACATGCCACGCAGTAAAACAAGAAATACAGCAGGGAAGGCCATATCAAAACCAAGTCGACTAATATCGCCAAGTATCGGCCCGATCATTGCCCCTAGCGTGGTAAAGCCAACCCACATCAAATATAGAGCACAGCATAAGCCTGCATAGAACATCAAACTAAAGGCGCGCTGAATTCCCAAAACATTAGATTTTTTTTGCGCATCAGCCAAACCCACAGCCCAACTTTCATCGCACATAAAAAATAAAGCGGTATAAACCTTACGATTCGGTAGATGTCGTAAATACGGGACAAGGCTAGCCCCCATTAATAGGTGCCGACTATTCACTAAAAACGTAATAAACATCAGCATGAGAATATTAGGAGGATTGGTCCAAACTTCCAAAATGGCAAATTCAGAACCACCTGCAAAGTTAAGACCAGTCAAAAGCGGTACTTCTAAACTAGAAAAGCCTTTATGTGTTGCCTGAGCACCCAAAACTAATGCAAAAGGAATAATGCCTAGCAGCATTGGAATAGATGTTTTTAGACCTCGTTTAAACTCAATAGAATGCTGTGAGTGGGTGTGATTGAGTGTACTTTGTCTAAACATCAACATGACGTTTTCCATGAAGCGAGATCGAAAGCAATATTTTATGGATATCTGAGCAGCATTTGGCAGCTATTTTATGGAAGATTGCTTTTATTGTGTAATGAAATTGCTAAAATAAAGATTATTGTGAAATTTAGTGCCTTTATTGATGGATCAGAGAGATAAACGCATTTTGCAAGCATTACAGCAAAATGGAAAACTACAAAATAATGAATTGGCCCAACTTGTTGGTTTATCACCTTCGCCGTGTTTGAGACGGGTTAAGCAACTAGAAGATGAAGGCTATATTGAGAAATATGTGGCTTTACTGAATCAGTCAAAATTGAATTTAAGTTTAACGGTATTTGCGCGGATTTGGCTAAAAGGTCAAGATGCAAAAACCGTGAATGATTTTGTCGCAGCGATTCAAACGATGCCTGAGGTCGTTGAATGTCAACTCATGGCAGGGGATTGTGACTTTTTCTTACGTATCGTCGTGGTAGATTTAGAAGCCTATCGAAAGTTTCAGATTCATCATTTAACGCAGATTGCCAGTGTGCAAAATGTAAAAACAGAGATACCTTTACAGGCCGTTAAACAAACTACAGCGCTTCCATTGGATTGATGTTCGTGTCTTAAATTAAGTTATTGAGCCTGATCATATTTATAACTTTGTTTAAAACTTCATCTATAGAAAGCAGGGTGCTGATTATTTTTTATCAAATGGTTAAAAAAATAACGTTCACAGGATTTTAAAATATAAGCATAAACATGGATTTAGTTGTAAAAGTTAAAGCTGTAGATGAAGTAATGAATGCTTAAGCATCTTTTATGAAAAAGTCGTGTGCAAGCGTAAAACTATCGTGCTAAACTAGGAGAAATCGGGTGTGCTCCCGATTTTTTTATGCGGATTTGTTCCGCGCTGACAAGAATTTAGGTTTACAACATGCCCATTTCAGAGACATGGTTATTACCTGATGGTGTAGCTGATGTACTGCCAGAACAGGCGCAAGTGATTGAATCTTTGCGTCGTGAAGCATTAGATTTCCTCGCATCTCGAGGTTATCAGTTGGTGTACACGCCATTCATTGAATACATCGAATCTCTATCTTCTCTTTCAGAATCGAATCAAGATTTAGACTTAGCCACTTTTAAAGTGATCGACCAACTTTCAGGTCGTTTGCTTGGTGTGCGTGCCGATATGACACCACAAGTGGCTCGTATTGATGCGCATGTACATCCTGTCGAAGGTGTAGCTCGTTATTGCTACGCTGGTACAGTACTACATACTAAGCCACAGGGTTTTAATACCACACGTGCACCTTTACAGTTAGGTGCAGAATTATTTGGTTCAGACAGCATTGATGCTGACGTTGAACTGATTGATGTCATGATCAACTTGCTTGCTAAAGCAGGTCATGCAGATGGTATCCATCTTGATTTAGGGCATGTCGGTTTATTCCGCAGCATGGTAAAACAAGCTGGTTTGAGCAAAGCGGTTGAACGTCAGTTATCTGACTTGTATCAACGTAAAGCGCTACCTGAACTTGCTGAATTCACACAAAAGCTTCCATTCGGTCAAGATTTTTATACCTTAGGTCGTTTTGCAAGTGATTTAGATGCGTTACAAGCAAATTTAAGTGCTGAAGTTTTAAATAACGAAGCATTTAAACTGGCTTTTGATGCAGTGAAATCGACTCAAGCGGCAATTCAGGTGCGTTGGCCAGAACTACATATTGGTATCGATGTGGTTGAACTTCGTTCATATCACTATCACACTGGTTTAATGTATGCCGTATATGCGCCAAACCGCGCTGCGCCATTGGCTCAAGGCGGCCGTTATGACGGTATTGGTGAACACTTCGGCCGTGCGCGTCCAGCAACAGGTTTCTCTTGTGACTTATATGCATTAACTGCAGGTCAAGTTCAGAAAAGCCAATTTTTGGTTGCACCAAAAGGCATCGAAGCAGATTTATTAAAGGCAATTGAGGCAGCACGTACCGAAGGGTTCAGTGTGGTTCAATTGTTAGGTAATGATGATTTAAGCTCTGCACCATATGCAACGCACCAGTTGGTGAATGCAAATGGCGAGTGGACAATCAAACAAATTTAATCGCGGATGTGCCTGCGGGCACACACGTTTTTTCCAATTTTAACAGCATGATGCAATGAGGCTATTATGGGCAAGAATGTTGTGGTACTTGGTACCCAATGGGGCGACGAAGGTAAAGGTAAGATCGTCGACCTGCTCACAGATCAAGCGGCTGCGGTAGTTCGCTATCAAGGCGGACACAACGCAGGTCATACACTTGTGGTTGGTGGTAAGAAAACTGTATTACACCTCATTCCATCTGGTATTTTACGTGACAACGTATTGTGCTTAATTGGTAATGGTGTTGTTTTATCACCTGAAGCTTTAATCCATGAAATGGAAGTTTTAGAAAAAGAAGGCGTGCCTGTACGTGAACGTCTACGTATTTCTCCAAACTGTCCATTGATCCTTCCACACCATATCGCCCTTGACCAAGCACGTGAGAAAAAACGTGGCAATGCGAAAATTGGTACAACAGGTCGTGGTATCGGTCCTGCATACGAAGACAAAGTAGCTCGTCGTGCAATCCGTGTTGCTGACTTGGTTCGTGGTGGTGCTCATCTTAAAGCTCAACTTGAAGAGCTTCTTGAATACCATAACTTCCAATTGACTCAATTCTTCGGTGTTGAAGCAGTTAAAGTTGAAGATGTGATCGCTCTATGTGACGAATGGCGTAAAGTCATCGAACCTATGGTGATGGACGTTACTGGTGAACTTCATGCTTACCGTAAAGCAGGTAAGAAAATCATGTTTGAAGGCGCGCAAGGTTCACTTCTTGACGTTGACCACGGTACATATCCGTATGTTACATCTTCAAATACAACTGCTGGTGGCGTAAGCTCTGGTTCAGGTCTTGGTCCATTACACCTTGACTATGTATTGGGTATTACTAAAGCGTACACAACTCGTGTAGGTGCTGGTCCGTTCCCAACTGAACTTGTTTATGATGCTGCGAACGATGTTGGTGATGCAATCGGTAAACACTTGGGTACTGTCGGTTCTGAGTTTGGTGCGTCTACTGGCCGTCAACGTCGTTGTGGCTGGTTCGATGCTGAAATTCTACGTCGCTCAGTAGAAGTAAACTCACTTTCTGGTATTTGCTTAACTAAACTAGACGTTCTAGATGGTTTAGAAGAAGTGAAAATCTGTGTAGGTTACGAAGCAGCTGATTCTGGTTGTGTAGGTTCTTCTGATGCGCTTGCATTTGAAACTTTAAAACCGATCTACGAAACTATGCCAGGTTGGTCTGAGTCTACTTTCGGTGCGAAATCACTAGATCAATTGCCACAAAATGCAATTAACTATGTGAAACGTTTAGAGCAATTGATTGAATGTCCAATCGACATCATTTCAACTGGTCCAGACCGTGATGAAACAATCGTATTACGTCATCCATTCGACGCATAATGTGCTGTTGAATTAAGATGTCAAAAGCCTCGCGAAAGCGGGGCTTTTTTTTATATAGCGAAGAATAAAACTTCAAAAAACGACATGTATTATAAACTGATAATACTTAGTAACATCCGAAGTGCCATTTGATTCAAATAAAAGAATGATACGCGGTATGGTCATCCGCAAGTGTTTGAGACAGGACTACTTTTAATTAAAAATGTTTTTGCAATACTGTGAATAATTTGACACTAGTGAACGAGTTTTGTCGGTGAGGTGCATTGCACCGCAAGATGGTTTCCTTGCGAAGCACGCTTCTCATTTTGCCTAATGAGAAACATTGTTTCATGTGTGTACCTCCAGCCGAAGGCTAATCCCTGTATTTAAACCCAAGATGTAAGACTCCGTTGAATATACTTAAAAGTAATTAAAAAATGTGAAATTATTTTTACGGGCTAACATCAGATATTAAATTTAAATAATGGAAAAATAAAGATTTTGAAAAAAATAAGCATAAAAATATTGAGTCAGTCAATTTTTTGTATATATTTGACACTCTTTATAAATAACTAGAGATCATGATGAATTATAAAAAATCTTTGGCATGCTTTGCCGTAGCAGCTTCTTTATCAGGTTGTACCACGATTGCTGATCTTGCAGGTGCCGATTCTGCATCATTGAACTTACAGGCAACTCAGTCTTATAACGCAATGCTGAAAGATGCACAAAGCAAACAAGTTCTTGATACCAAATCTGCGACATATCAAAAAGTAAATCGTGTATTTTTGAAAATGAAACCTTTTGCAGATCAAATGAACCAGACAGGGCAGGCATTTGATTGGAAAGTGGCCGTTATTAAATCTAAAGAAATCAATGCCTATGTTGCACCCGGCGGGAAAGTTGTTTTCTATACAGGAATCGTAGAAACCCTCAAACTCACGGATGATGAAGTCGCAGCAATCATGGGTCACGAAATGGTTCATGCCTTAGAAGAACATGCAAAAAATAAAATTGGCGCTTCAGCACTGACCAATCTTGCGGTGAGTATCGGTTCACAATATGTAGGCAATGCTGCAGGCGGCTATGGTGCAACCTTGCTTGATTTGGGTAGTCAGTTCGGTGTGGGCTTACCGTATTCACGTAATTTGGAAAGCCGCGCGGATAAAGGTGGCCTAGTGATGATGGCAAAAGCTGGATACAACCCAGAAGCAGCGATCTCGTTGTGGAAAAAAATGAATGCAAATGACAACAGTGGCAATGATGCACTGAGCAAATTTATGTCTACACACCCAAGCAATAATGACCGTATTGCTGCTATGCAAAAAATGATGCCAGAAGCACAGCAATATTATCAAAATGCGACACCTTCGAGTGTGCGTCGTTAATATCGGCTGTTTTCAAGACTAAAGTTGCATTTTAGTACGCTATACACATTGTGTTGAGTTGCTAAAATGCAATTTGAATTAGGAAGAGAAGTGCAGGATGCAAAAGAATATTTCGACCACCATTTTTTATTCTTTATTATTTGCGATGGGGGGAGCACCTACCATTGCCATGATGATTATTCGTGCCCAAACTCAAGACCCTCAATTGATTTATCAAGCTCTAATTGGTTTGTCGGTGATTATTGCATGTATTCTTGTACCTATAGTTTTGATACAAAATGCTGTCCTATTTTTTAAGCGAAAAAATGTGCAGTTAGAGGAAAAAATTAAGCCATTAATGCATGTGTATTTGGGCTTGAATGTGGTTTGTTTAATCTATTGGTTGGTTCTTCAATTTTCAGCTTAAAAAAATTACATAAATACTATTATAAGTCGCTATAACTTCGTTTTAAGCTCCAAACCATAAGAATATAATATCCATAAATTCACTTATATTTTAATGGTCTGGAGTATCCTTAATGAAAAAAATAATTCTAACGAGCCTGTGTATGGCCGGTGTAATGACGATTTCGGGCTGTGCGACAGTGGCAGATATGGCAGGAGCGGATACTGCTACATTGAACGCGCAAGCAACACAAAGTTATAACAAAATGGTGGCGGATGCGCGTTCTAAAAATCAGTTAGATACTTCATCAAGTACGTATAAACGAATTAATTCAGTATTCCTCAAACTTCGCCCATTTGCAGACCAAATGAACCAAACGGGTCAAGCGTTCCAATGGCAATTGGCAGTCATGAAATCTGATCAAGTCAATGCCTTTGTAGCTCCAGGCGGTAAAGTTGTATTTTATACAGGTATCGTCAATAAACTGAATTTAACCGATGCAGAAATTGCAGCAGTTATGGGACATGAAATGGTCCATGCTCTTGAAGAGCATGCAAAAAGTAAATTGGGAGCGCAAGCCTTAACTGATCTTGCATTGAATATTGGTTTAAGTGCGGCAGGTAATAATGTCGGTCAATTGGGTACTGCGGCCGCGCAGTTGGGTAGTCAAATTGGTATAGGTCTGCCTTATTCACGTTCTTTGGAAAGCCGTGCAGACCAAGGTGGCTTAATGTTAATGGCACGTGCAGGTTATAACCCACAAGCGGCGATTACGCTTTGGGAAAAAATGAATAAGCTTGAAGGTGCGGGAGGTTCATCATTCTTATCAACGCATCCATCAAACTCACAACGTATTGAAGCGATGCGTAAAAATCTACCTGCAGCGCAGCAGATTTATAACCAACGTCGTTAATTCATAAGAATTAATTATCCGTTTTAAAAAAGCAGGCCGTGGCCTGCTTTTTTGTATTTAATAGTTTGAAAAGTTCTTATATGGCATACCTATATCAGGCGCAATAAAAAAGGCAAAGTAAAAACTTTGCCTTTTTGCACTAGAGATCAGAAGATCTTAGTGGTGGTGACCGCCTGCACCGTGTACGTGACCGTGTTCAAGTTCTTCAGCAGAAGCTTCACGGATTTCAACGATTTCAACTTCGAAAGTTAAATCTTGACCAGCAAGTGGAAAGTTCGCATCAACAACAACGTTGTCGCCTTCAACCGCTTTAACTGTCACGATTTGAACGCCGTCATCAGTTTGAGCTTGGAATTGCATACCTGGTTGGATGTTGTCCACGCCTTGGAACATTTGAGCAGGAACTTCTTGAACGAGATCAGGATTGTATTCGCCATAACCTTCAGCAGCAGGTACAGTTACAGTGAATTTTTCACCAACTGTTTTGCCTAAAAGAGCTTTTTCAAGACCTGGAATGATGTTACCAGCGCCGTGCAAATATGCTAGTGGCTCACCTTGAGATTGGTCGAGAGTTTCACCCTCTGCATTAGTCAATGTGTAGTGGAAAGAAACCACAGAGTTATTTGCAATAGCAGTCATGTTATTGATCCATTCAATTTTTTAAGGGTTACATCATAAAGTGAAATTGCACTTTTGTAGACTAAATTTATCAAAAAAATGCAATTTTTAAATGTTTATGATGATTTTTTCATTAATCGGGGCAAATCTGTAAATTTCAATGCAATTTAATTTTAGGCGCAATTTTTCGTGTAACAAAATCTTTAGCCGTTAATAGTCCTGCATGTGCATAGCCGTAAATTGTAGCTTGATGCATTCGATACAGTGATACGTACATTGATTTGGCAACAAAGCCTTGAACATTGACCTGACCTAAAAGTTCACCAACCGCTTTATGCTTGCTTAATGAGACTAGGGAGCCTTTGTCTGAAAATACGAACATTGGGAGTTGTTGACCACGGATACGCGCCTTTAAACAATCCACGAGAAATGACGCTTGTTGGCTAGCAACTTGAGCGCGTGGGCCGAGGACAGGCTCATCTGCACGCGGTTGGCAATGTGCACAATCACCAAACGCGAAAATATCTGGGTGTGCCTTAGTTTGTAATGTTGCATATACACTTAAACGCCCCATGCGGTCTTTTTCAAAGCCTTCAAGTTTAGAAATTACTTCTGGTGTTTTAATGCCTGCCGCCCAAACTTTTAGTTCGGCTTTAATTTTGCTTCCATCATTAAAATAAACATGTTCAGCATCGACTTTTTCCACACGTTTAGAGGTTAAGACCTCAATTTTCATGCGTTGTAATTGCTGCTGTGCATGCTCGGCCATTTTTTCAGGCAGTGCAGGCAGAATCCGATCAGCACCTTCAATTAAATTGATCTGTACGCTTTGCGGATGAATTTTATTTAAACCATATTTATAAAAATTATGTTTGGCTTCGACCAATTCTGCGGAGAGTTCAACGCCAGTTGCACCTGCGCCAATAATGGCAATTTTCAACTCACGTGCTGTATTGCTATTTTGCGCATCCAAATATAACTGTAAGAGATCTTGTTGGAAGATTTCAGCTTGTTGTAGGCTGTCCAAATAGTGGCAATGTTCATACACGCCCGGCGTGTTGAAATCGTTAGAAACTGAGCCTAAAGCAAGAACAAGGGTGTCATAACTCAGTTGCAGTTGTTCTTGAGTAGATTCATATTTTCCTTGTTGGACTTTGCTGAGCTGAATGGTTTTTTCAGTAGGATGAACATTTTCAAACTTAGCCAAGACAAACTCATAATGATGCTTCGCAGCATGCGCATAGTAGTTGATTTCTTCTTCGCTGACTGACATCGTGCCTGCGGCAATTTCATGTAAAAGGGGTTTCCAGACATGCGTGAGTTTCATATCTACGAGGGTAATGCGCGCTTTCTTTTTTTTCCCGAGTAAGTCACCGAGTTGCGTAACCAGTTCTAAACCACCAGCACCACCACCGACAATGACAATATGGTGTAACTTGGAGTCATCAGCGTTATTCATTGAATTACCTATTTTATTATTGTTGAAAAAAAGAAGATGGCACGAGTATGTCATCTTCTTTATTGCACAAATAACGAATTGTCTTACAAGTTACATAATCACATCATTGACCTAAAGGGTAGGTTTTAACTTCTGCTACATCCGTATTAAAGATGCTAAAAAGGCCTTTGATCCACATCATGAAACGCTCAAAAATATTGGCTTCTTCAATTTGCACGTCATCTTCGATATCAAAGGTATTGATCAGCTGATTATTTTGATAAACAGTAACGGTGGCTAATTTCATTACTTCAGCCAAAGGCGCAGTGAGTTCTTTTTCATTTACTTCAACACTCAGTTTAGTCTGTGTTTCATGAAGTGGTTCAATGGCTTGAATTTGGCCATTGCCAGTATTTAAAAGAATACGTTGCTGTGTAGGATCAAAAGCTTTTAAATCGATGGCATAAGCTTGATCATAAAGTGAAGTTGTAATCAGTTTAGGTTGTTGAGTTTCCACCTTAAACATTTTCAAGGTTGATTTAACCACAGGTAATTCTGCAATTAATTGCTTATCTTTGATTGCAACTTCATTACGTGTATAGGTATAAGCCAAGTTCATGAGGTTGTGTGCTACTTCTGCACGTTTTAATCCACTTTTTGCCCCTAATACTACAACAATCAAACGACGTTCTGGCGCGTCAGGATTCGCGATCAAACGGTTGGCTGTTAAAGCTAAGTTATAACCTGCAGCTTTAGTAAAACCTGTTTTTAAGCCATCAACGGTGGGATCTTGTTTTAATAAGATATTGGTTGCACGGTGGAAGCGTTGGTTATAACTAAAACTTTGTTGTTTTGAATAATACAAATAGTCAGGTGTGTCAGTCACCAGTGCTTGCCCTAAACGTGCAAGGTCAGCCGCCGATGAATAATGTTCTGGCATGGTAATACCGGCTGGATTTTGAAAATTGGTGTCATTCATGCCCAAAGCTTTAGCTTCTTTGTTCATGCGTTCAATAAATTTTGGAATATCACCAGAAATGCGTTCAGCTAAAGTCACTGCGGCATCATTGGCTGACATGACCACAAGACCTGCTAAAAGCTGATCAACTGAAATTTGTTCACCAGCTTTGAGATACATTTGTGATTCATCCCATTGAACCACTTGTACGACTGGGGTTGCGGTTAAGATTTCATTTTTCTTTAAATGACCTGCTTTAATTTCCTTTAAAGCAATATAAGCCACCATCATTTTGGTAAGTGAAGCAGGGGCACGCTGAACATGGCTATTATGTTCTGCAATCACCTGACCCGACTGAGGGTCTAAAATGGTCCAAGCTTCAGCTTCAACGGTTTCAGGGACAATATTTAAAAGGGCAGCATTTGCTATCGTGGAGCATAGAAAACTAAGCAGCGCGATGAGGTAAATCATGTGTTTCAATGAGGTTCCTTAACCAACCATTCCGTTGGTGGTAAAACGAAAAAATTTTTAGGCATGCTATGCCTTTTTTTTTCTGCTGACTAGTCATTATTGTAGACAATTGCGACAGTTCCGCATTCAGTTGTAAAAAATGTTAATCTAATTGATAAGTTATCTTTTATTTATTTTATATCGCCCATTATGTTGCATTATCAAATCGAATTTGACGATTATCGTCAGCATCTAGTCCATGTCACTGCACGTTTCTTGGCAAATCCTACACAGGTGCTTTCGTTGCCTACTTGGATTCCCGGAAGTTACTTAATCCGTGAATTTTCGAAGCATATCGAAGCCGTTCGAGCATATGATGAAGATGGGCGTTTGTTACAAATTGAGAAATTTGAAAAAAATAAATGGCGTTTATTCAATACAGATCATGAGTTGATCACGGTTGAATATGATGTATATGCCTTCGATTTATCGGTCCGTGGTGCTTATGTCGATCAAAGCCGTTTATATGTCAATCCAGCTTGCGCATGTTTAGGTTTAGTTGACCAAGAAGATACAGCCATTGAGGTTGAAGTTTTCTTGCCACCCGAGTTAAAGCATTTCCAACTTGCGACTGGATTAAAGTCAAAAAGTTTAGTGAAAGGTCGTTATACCTTATATGCAGATAACTATGCTCAGTTAATTGATGCACCGTTTGAACTGGCGGAACAAACCCGTTTTAGTTTTGAAGCCAACGGCATTCCGCATGAGTTTGTGGTGTCGGGCAAACATGCTATGAACGCGCAGCGTATGCAGCAAGACATCGAAAAAATTTGTTCGACTGAAATTTCAATGTTTGGTTCGGCGCCATTTAAAGACTATACCTTTATGACCATGGCAACGGCCAATAGCTATGGTGGTTTAGAGCATCCAAACAGTACGAGTTTAATTAGCCCACGTGATGATTTGCCAAAAGCCAATGAACCTGTAGAACCATCGGCAGATTATCAACGTTTCTTAGGGTTATGCAGCCATGAATATTTCCACTCATGGTTGGTAAAATTTATCCGTCCAGAAAACTTTGTGAATTATGACCTCAACAAAGAAGGCTATACCTCTTTGCTTTGGATTTTTGAAGGTTTTACATCGTATTATGATGATTTGATCTTGCTGCGTAGCGGTGTGATCAATCAGGATTCTTATATCAAGCTTTTAAAAGCACAAATAGATCGCTATTTGCAAAATCCGGGTCGTGAGATTCAAACTGTGGCTGAATCAAGCTTTGATGCATGGGTGAAATTCTACCGTCAGGATGAAAACTCAAATAACGCAGGTACAAGTTACTACAACAAAGGTTGCCTCGTTGCATTGTGTTTAGATCTAGGCTTACGCCTGCGCGGTTCTAGCCTTGATGCCTTAATGCGTAAGCTATATGAAAATGCGCAAAATGGCATTCAAGTCAATGAACGGACTATTTTCAATTTATGCAATGAATTGACGGGTGATGATTGGTTAGAACAAATCAATCATTTGATTAATACTACGGATGAATTGCCGTTAGACCAGTTGTTCCCAGAGTTTGGCTTAAGCTACACGCTTAAAAATGACAAATCATTGCCATTTGGTTTAAAGCTGGTCGATAAGCCTGAAGGTGTGTTGGTTCAGTCTGCTCGTCGTGATGGTGCAGCGGCAAAAGCTGGCTTGTCTGCAAATGATGTGATTATTGCAATTGATGGTTTAAAAGCGACGGTTAAATTGGCAGAAAAATATGCCAAGCAAGACGGTACTTATACCGTACTAGCATTTCGCCGCGATGAACTGATGAGCTTTGAAGTGAAAGCGGCAGGTTCAGAATTAACTGAAGTTGAACTTAAAGTGGAAGATCAGGCTAAAGCTGAGAAGTGGTTGAAGGCTTAATTTGATAAGTATTTAATTTTCATGTAAAACCCATACTTAGGTATGGGTTTTTTATTAGAAAATGAATAGTAAAAATTTAATAATTGGAATTTCGATAACTATAGTTTGGTTCTTAGTTATAGGACTATTTTGCGTTCAAAACAATTTTGTATTTACCAATAGAGAGCTGAATTCACTAGGGGATTTTCTCGCAGGTATATTTGCTCCAGTTGCTTTTCTTTGGTTAATACTCGGGTATCTCCAGCAAGGTAAACAATTAGATCAAAATACCAAAGCTTTGGAACAGCAAGAAAAAGCACTTAAACTTCAAATAGAAGAGATGAAGGAGAGCGTTAAACAGCAAGGGTATCTTGCTCAGCTACAGTCAGAACAATTGAGAATGAATCATAATTCATGCCAACCTTACTTAGAATTATGCACTCCAAAATTAGAAATTCTTAATATTAGAGATCTATTAACTAGGGTGTGTTGACATTTACAGCCGATAAATTGAGCTAAAGAGGCAACCATATAAATATACAAGCTAAAGCAACAGCGCTTTGATAGTTACGTTTTAGCTTATCGTATCTTGTGGCAATT
>NZ_VPEJ01000021.1:0-57182 GCF_013417245.1 Acinetobacter sp. YH16042 | reverse complement strand
TGAGGATCAGAAAGCTTGTTTGAATCGATGTATTTCATCCGCAGATTATGCACGAATGCTAAGAAATCCGGAGTGCAAATATTAACCAAAAAGAAGATCGTTTTTTGATTTATGAAAGAGATCTAATGTTTTTCATAATGATAATTTGAAATAAATTCCACCAAGGCATTTTGCAATAAGGTATTAACGGAAATCGTGCTCATAAGCTGTAAGTGTTGAATCGCTTGAGAATATTTACCCGCATGCACCCAACCGACCCGAAATGCAGCGCCCAACGTTTTAGAAAAAGAAGAGCAATGTAAGACCATATTATTTTGGTCAAAATATTTCATTGAAACGGGCTTCTTAGAGGCATAATGCATTTCCTCATACACATCGTCCTCAATTAAATGCACATGATATTGGTGTAATAACACGGCAATTTTTTGCTTGATTTCATCACTCACTGTAAAGCCCACAGGATTATGCGAATTCAGCATCAGCCAACAGATCTTGACGGGATAAGTTTTTAAAATATGTTCAAACGCGGTTAAATCAAAACCGTCTTGTGGATGTTCAGGTAAGGTCACCACTTTAAGGCCTAAGCGCTCTGCAGCTTGCAAGGCGCCATAGAAAATATTTTGCTGTAACACAATATAGTCACCCGGTGAGGCTATGGCCTGTAAGGAAAGATTCAGCGCATCCATACAGCCTGAGGTAATCACAATATCCTCTGGATCTGTGGCAATGCCTTGCATGCAATAACGCTGTGCAATCAACTTACGAAGGGCTAAATTTCCGGGTGGAAGATTATCAATGGCATCGTAACTTTTGGGATTTCGGGAAATTTGCCCCATGATTTGGGTTAACTTTTTAGAAAAAACAATGTCTTGAGCTGGAAAAGCTGAACCCAAGGGAACGATTTTTTCATCTTGTATTGATTTTAAATACTTAAAGACCAGAGAGTTAATTTCAACCGGTGTGTTTAAGGACACGATCTGAGTGTGTTCAGCTTCTATTTCGAGTAAGCCTTGCGCCACATAGTAGCCTGATTTTTCACGTGCATAGATTAAGCCACGCGATTCTAATTCCTGATATGCATTCATGACTGTGATTAAACTAAAGCCGGACAACTGCACTTGTTCACGTAAAGACGGAAGTTTTTCGTGCGCTTTTAAAGTGCCATTTTCAATCAGTTGACGTAGGTGCTGTGCGAGCTGTTCCGATTTATACATAGTCATCAACAAGTCAAGATTCTGTTATAAATATATCAGTAAAAGTTTCCCAGCATTATATTTTTATAACAGATGGGTCGGTACTGTTATATGTTTTTTCAAATTCACTGTATCTAGTTTTAAGCTTGAATTTTTTATAAGGTGCATTGACCACAACACTTGTGGTGTCAAATGGTATGGAAGTTAGGGAGTTGACTATGTTTAAAGCCAGTGAATTAGAACTGTTACAACATTTACTGGTGGGTGTTCCATTGACAGATTCAACGCTGCATCTGTTGCAACAACAGCATACTAATTTAGAAGCAGTACTTTTACGCAGTCGAATTTTACGACAAGTACAGCAAGTGGGCTATGTCAGTATTTGTCAGGAGCATATGAATGCCAAGGCTGAAAATGCAGCTTTCTTATTTGCACCCTTTATCTTAGCGAATTTGAATCAGAAGGTGATCTACGCTACACCACAAAGCCCTGAAAATGTTGCAATATTAAATCGTTATTACCATGCTGAGGCTAAACTTAGCGCATTTAAAGTTGATGATGTTTTATCGGGACTAAATGTCTACATTGAGCTACATAATGAACAATTATCGCCAGCAGAATACTTCTATTTTAGTTTGATCAATAGCTTATGTAATCCGAAGGTTTCCAAAATCATATGTATTACACATCTACATATCGACTTAGAAAAATTAAAACAGCTCGCTGAATTTTTAGATGTTGAAATCCATGTCTTGGCGGATAAAGCTGAACCGATTGACTTTGATCTAAATAAAATCAATATGTTAAAGCTGCTATTTAAAGACAAAGATCAGCAATATCTCGATTTATGCCAAAAATTTTCGTTTATTAACGCCAAAATTTTACAACGATTGGGTTTATATGAATTTGATCGTGCGCAAGTCTTGGTAGAAGACATGTTTTATTCAGAACACATCTTTGAAAAAATGTCGGTCTACGGTGAATATATTCAAACACATCTACAGCACCAAGTTAAAAAGCAAAGTCCTGCATAAGAGATTCAGATGGGCAAGTAATTTTATCACTTTAAAAATGCAAAAAAGCTTGTAAATGTAGACTTACAAGCTTTTTTAAAATTCAAATTTAAACCAATTTATTTGGCCTAATGATCAATTCATTATGAACTGATCATGA
The DNA here is from genome assembly GCF_013417245.1 of Acinetobacter sp. YH16042. NCBI lineage: Bacteria > Pseudomonadati > Pseudomonadota > Gammaproteobacteria > Moraxellales > Moraxellaceae > Acinetobacter > Acinetobacter sp. YH16042. The sequence continues at coordinate 54,816 of NZ_VPEJ01000021.1, read as the reverse complement.
GCAAACATGAAATGTAAGATATACATGCAATAGCGAGTTGCAATAAGCGAATAGATTATCGCTTAAGGTAGATAGGAATTATCTGCACCAACGACAAACGCTACACCAATACAGAATAAAAGCACATAGATCGAGAACCAAATAATGGCACGCTTAAAGGCCTTATCTGAAATTTCACTGTCTGCATATTTTTGCGGTTTTTTAGGCTCTTGATTGCTCATAAGATGTACTCTAAATCCCTAATGGTTATAGGTGATTATTGGGGTATATCACTTGAAAGCATAGATACAACATTCATCTAAATTTCTATAACAGTTATAGTTTAGAAGCAGCCATCCTGACTTAATCCATTAATAAACTATGATATTGATCGGTTCTTTTTCTCAAAAAGTCCCAGACCAGCTTAATGCGCGGCTCATGCTGTAAATCGACTAAGGTCAGCATCCAAAAGGTATGCACAAAACGAACATCTTGCGCCAAGACTTGTTCTAATTCGGGTTTTTCCTCGGCCAAAAACTTGGGCAATATTGCCAATCCTGCACCCGCACTCACGGCAATTTGTTGAGCCAAAATACTACTACTTCTAAAGTTTGCATTGAGCTGAATAGGTAAACGTTCTAAACAATACAGTTCAGGGCTATAGACTAAATCATCTATATAATTCACAAAGGTATGTGATTTTAAATCTTCTAATGTATGAATGGGTTGCGTGTTTTTTAAGTATTCTTTACTGCCATAAATCTTTAAACAATAGTCTGCCAGTCGAGTAATAATATAAGGTCCTGATTTCGGTCGATCGATGGAAATAACAATATCTGCTTCACGATGTGAAAGTTTGATCATTTTCGGGACAGGAATAAGGTCGATAGTCAATAGAGGGTATTTTTTGGACAATTCTGCCAAGAGCTGTGTCAAAAATGCTGTTCCAAACCCTTCGGGTGTGCCAATTCGCACACGACCTTGCATAGGTTGGTTAGGTTTTTCGATTTGTAAAAAAGCCTGTTCCATTTGTTCAACGCGAGGAACCAGTGCCAAACCTTCTAAAGTGAGCTCATAACCTGTGGCTTCACGTTTAAATAATGGTGTGCCTAAAGCCAGTTCTAGCGCATGTATACGTCGAGAAACCGTACTGTGCTCAACACCAATAATTCGTGCGGTATTGGTTAGGGTTTTCGCACGAGCCAAAACCAAAAAATACTGTAAATGATCCCAATCTACTTTCATTGTTATTGTCATCCCTGTGCATATTTGCACATCAATCGTGCGTGAATCTCTATTGGTAGTCAAAATTTTCTTTGCTAGTTTGAAGTGAATTGGAAAATATAAATATAAGGCTTTTGGATATTTTCTAAGTCAGTACAAAACAATAAGTGCCTATGGAGAGGTCATGAACACCATGTCAAATATTCAGTCAGCGACGGCTAAATTATTAATTAACGGTAAATTTATAGAGTCAAACACTACAGAGTGGCAAGACATTCTAAATCCTGCAACTCAAGAGGTTTTGGGTCGTGTTCCAATGGCGACTATGGAAGAAGTGGATGCAGCGATTGCTTCAGCGCAAGAGGCTTTTAAAACATGGCGCTTAACGCCTGTTCAAGCACGTATGCGCATTATGCTGAAGCTACAAGATCTGATCCGTAGCAATATGAAAGACATTGCCCGGGTACTGACTGCTGAGCAAGGAAAGACGCTTGCAGATGCTGAAGGTGATATTCAACGTGGTTTAGAAGTCGTTGAGCATGCGTGTTCGGTTGGCACACTTCAAATGGGCGAATATATAGAAGGTGTTGCACGTGGTGTGGATACCTATACTTTGCAGCAACCTTTGGGTGTATGTGCAGGAATTACGCCATTTAACTTTCCTGCGATGATTCCACTGTGGATGTTCCCAATGGCCATTGTCAGTGGAAATACCTTTGTTTTAAAGCCATCTGAACAAGATCCATTATCGACCATGATGCTTGTCGAACTTGCGATTGAAGCCGGTATTCCAGCAGGTGTATTAAACGTAGTGCATGGTGGTAAAGACGTTGTTGATCGTTTATGCACACATCAAGCTATTAAGGCCATTTCATTTGTAGGCTCTACAGCCGTTGGTACACATGTATATAACCTTGCAGGACAGCATGGAAAACGTGTGCAGTCGATGATGGGGGCTAAAAACCATGTCGTGGTAATGCCGGATGCCAATAAAGAACAAACTTTAAATGCCCTCGTTGGTGCAGCATTCGGTGCGGCAGGTCAGCGTTGTATGGCTTTGTCGGTTGCTGTCATGGTTGGTGAAAGTAAAGAATGGGTCAATGAACTGGTTGAAAAAGCCAAAACGCTGAAGGTCAATGCAGGCCATGAACCGAATACCGATATTGGCCCAGTCATTTCACCTCGCGCAAAAGCACGTGTATTGGATTTAATTCAAAGCGGTGTAGAACAAGGCGCAGAACTGTTGCTGGATGGTCGTGATGTTCAAGTCATTGGCTATGAGCAAGGAAACTTTGTCGGAGCGACGATTTTTAATCAAGTTTCAACCGATATGCGCATCTATACCGAAGAGATCTTTGGGCCCGTTTTAGCCATTATTCATGTCGATACTTTGGAGCAGGCGATTGAATTGATTAATGCTAATCCATTCGGCAACGGTGTTGGACTGTTTACACAAAGTGGTGCAGTTGCTCGTACATTCCAAAGTGATATCGATATTGGTCAAGTGGGTATCAATATTCCAATTCCTGTACCTGTACCTTTCTTTAGTTTTACAGGATCGCGTGGTTCAAAACTGGGTGACTTAGGTCCATATGGTAAGCAAGCAGTTCAGTTCTATACACAAACTAAAACCATCACCAGTCGTTGGTTCGAAGATACACAAGAAAAAGGTGAAGTGAATACCACCATTAACCTACGTTAATTTAGGAGTTCAAGGATGAATATTGCCTTTATCGGTTTAGGAAACATGGGCGGAAAAATGGCCCAAAACCTACTCAAAGCAGGTTTTACGGTTTACGGTTTCGACTTAAGTGAAATTGCGATTCAGCATTTTACTGAAGCAGGTGGCATCGTTTGCCACAGCCCACAAGATGCCGCGAAACAAGCAGATGTCGTGATTAGCATGTTGCCTGCTGCCAAGCATGTCAAAGAGGTGTACTTGGGAGAAAATGGTGTATTGGCGGTAATGAAAGCAGGAAGCTTATGTATCGATAGCAGTACCATTGATCCGCAAACCATTAAGGATATAGCTGAGGTGGGTGCTGCACATCAGATAAAAATCTGTGATGCCCCTGTTTCAGGCGGAACTATTGGTGCTCAGGCAGGTACATTAACCTTTATGGTCGGTTCAGATGATCAAACCTTTGAAAGAACCAAAGCGGTATTGGGCCACATGGGTAAAAACATTGTGCATTGTGGTGATGTGGGTGCAGGCCAAATTGCGAAAATTTGCAATAACTTGATTCTTGGTATTTCCATGGCAGCCGTTGCTGAAGGTATGGCGCTTGGAGCACGTCTGGGGATTGATCCTCAAGCCCTAGCCGGTGTGGTGAATAGTTCGAGTGGACGTTGCTGGAGTTCGGATGTATGTAATCCATGGCCGGGTATTTCAGCAAATGCACCCGCTGGACGCGGCTATACCGATGGTTTTGCAACGCAGTTGATGTTGAAAGATCTAGGATTGGCTGTAGAAGCCGCAGGACAAGTCAAACAGCCGATTATTTTAGGCGGACTAGTTCAGCAGATGTATCAACAGCTGTGTTTACAAGGTAATGCACACTTAGATTTTTCCAGCATCGTGCAGCAATACTTGCCTAAGGACGCTGAATCACATTGAACACCAATCTAGCCTAGGGATGGCTAAAAATACTAACACTCGTGTCGGAATAACAATAAATTGAGACTGAGGTAGAGAAGATGTCGAATTATCAAGATGTTGCAAAGGCATTTGACTTAAATCATGCTGCCAAAGAAATGCTATCAGGCTCTTTAGAGCAATTAAATGCATGTTATGAATGCTGCGACCGTCATGCGATTGATCAAAATAAGGTTGCACTGTATTGGCAAGGTAAAGATGGGCGGAAAGAACAATATACCTTTGCAGAGCTGCAACAGTGGTCAAGCCAATTTGCCAATTTTTTAAAGTCACAGGGTGTGCAAAAGGGTGATCGTGTATCGGGTTTATTACCCCGTACAGTTGAATTACTTGTGGTGATTTTAGGGGCTTGGCGAATAGGTGCTGTATATCAACCGCTATTTACCGCCTTTGGCCCCAAAGCTATTGAACATCGTTTACACCTTGCACAAAGCAAATTGGTGATTAGCGATGTTGGTAATCGTAGTAAATTAGATGAAGTTGCACATTGTCCCCAAATCGTTACTGTTGCAGATCGAGCGGGTCAAGGGATTCAGCAGGGGGATTTAAACTTTTGGGATGAAGTCAAAGCACAGTCTACAGCGTGCGACTTCGTCTTACAGAGCATCAATGATCCATTTCTTCTAATGTTTACCTCAGGTACCACAGGTCCTGCAAAACCATTAGAAGTCCCGCTCAAAGCCTTAATCGCTTTTGGTCAATATATGAAAAATGCGGTAGGGCTGCGTGAAGATGATTCATTTTGGAATATTGCCGATCCGGGTTGGGCTTATGGTTTGTATTACGGAATTACTGGGCCACTTTTACTTGGACATGCAACACTCTTTTACGAAGGTGGTTTTAGCATTGATAGTTTGTGTCAGATCGTAGATGACTACAAGGTGACGAACCTTGCAGGCGCACCGACAGCGTATCGAATGATGATGGCGGCTGATCCTGAACAAATGGCAAAACTTAAAGGCAAATTTCGTGTCGTGAGTAGTGCTGGTGAGCCACTTAACCCTGAAGTGTTCCGCTGGTTTAAACAAGTTTTAGATGCACCCATCTTTGACCATTATGGGCAGACTGAAGTCGGTATGGTGGTGTGTAATCATCATGGTTTACAACATGATATTCGCGCAGGTGTCGCAGGTTATGCCAGTCCGGGATATCGCGTGGCGGTTGTTGATGAACAAGGACAAGAGCTGGCTGCAGGTACACCGGGTGTACTGGCTGTCGATATCAGTCAATCACCGATGATGTGGTTTGGTGGCTATAAAGAAAGTCGTAAGTCACCCTTTGTAAAGCACTATTACCTCACGGGTGATACCGCAGAATTACACGCAGATGGCAGTATGAGCTTCGTTGGTCGTAATGATGATGTGATTACAACATCAGGTTATCGTATTGGGCCATTCGATGTAGAAAGCGCTTTACTTGAGCATGATGCAGTGATTGAAGCTGCGGTCATTGGTGTACCTGATCCGGATCGGACAGAAATTGTAAAAGCTTTTGTGATTTTAGCTGAGCATGTCACAGCGTCAGAAGAATTAGCAGAGCAGCTGGGTCAATTTGTGAAAAAGCGCTTATCTGCACATGCTTATCCACGATTGGTGGAGTTTGTTCAAGAACTACCAAAAACCCCAAGTGGAAAAATTCAGCGTTTCTTATTAAGAAATCAAGAGATTGCGAAACAATCCACGCAGCATGCAAGTTAAATGACGCAACGATTAACCCTTAATTAATGCCGAACAATCAGGATCAAAATCAAGCTTTCATTCAGTTTTAGTCATTTTCAAAGTGGATGAAAGCAATTGATTGATGTACAGGAAGATAAGATGCAATTTACCGAAGAACAATTATTAATTCAGGACATGGCACGCAGTTTCGCACAGGAACAAATTAAAGCTCAAGCAGCTGAATGGGATAAACACGGAACCTTTCCCAAAGCGGCATTAGCGCAGATGGGAGAACTGGGTTTATTGGGTATGTTGGTATCAGATGAATGGGGTGGTTCAGATACAGGTAATCTTGCCTATGTTATGGCTTTAGAAGAGATTGCCGCGGCCGATGGGGCAACCTCAACCATTATGAGTGTACATAACTCGGTAGGCTGTGTTCCTATTGCTAAATTTGGCACAGAAGAACAAAAGCAGAAATATTTAGTGCCTTTAGCACAAGGCAAAATGATCGGTGCATTTGCATTAACTGAGCCGCATACAGGTTCAGATGCTGCTGCCATTAAAACTCGTGCAGTTAAAGATGGCAATGAATGGGTGATTAATGGTGCTAAGCAGTTTATTACCTCTGGACATAATGCAGGGGTCATTATTGTCTTTGCTGTGACTGATCCGAGTGCAGGGAAAAAAGGCATGAGTGCTTTTATTGTTCCAAGAGAAACACCCGGTTATGAAGTGATTCGTACTGAAGAAAAGCTTGGATTACATGCCTCAGATACCTGCCAAATCGCACTCACAGACGTGCGAGTGCATGAAAGCCTAATGTTAGGAAAAGAAGGTGAAGGTTTGAAAATTGCCTTATCAAATCTAGAAGGCGGTCGTATTGGTATAGCGGCGCAAGCGGTTGGTCTTGCACGTGCAGCATTAGAAGAAGCAACCCGATATGCCAAAGAGCGTATTACCTTTGGTAAACCAATTTTTGAACATCAGGCAGTTGCGTTCAGATTGGCAAGTATGGCAACAGAAATAGAGGCCGCACGTCAATTGGTATATCACGCGGCACGTTTAAAAGAAGCAGGACAACCTTGTTTAAATGAAGCGTCTATGGCCAAGCTTTTTTCATCTGAAATGGCAGAACGAGTTTGCTCCGCAGCATTACAAGTCTTTGGAGGTTATGGCTATCTCAAAGATTTCCCTATAGAGCGTATTTATCGTGATGCACGTATTTGCCAAATCTATGAAGGCACAAGTGATATCCAACGTTTAGTGATTGCTCGCAGCTTATAACGTGGTCATTAAGACATTTAAAACGACAAGGCTTCAGGCGAAGCCTACTTATAAATATTGAACAAATATAGGGATATTACATGCAATTTGAAACGATTCTACTCGAAAAGAACAAGGGTGTTGGACTCATTACTTTAAATCGTCCTCAGGCCTTAAATGCGTTAAATAGCACATTAATTCAAGACCTTAATTTGGCCTTAGATGATTTAGACAGAGATTCTTCCATTGGCTGTATGGTTATTACAGGTTCAGAAAAAGCCTTTGCCGCTGGTGCAGATATTAAGGAAATGGCTGAACTGAGTTTTCCGAATATTTATTTGGATGATTTTTTTCATCTGGCAGATCGAATTGCTCAGCGCCGTAAACCTTTAATCGCAGCTGTCTGTGGTTATGCGTTAGGTGGAGGCTGTGAGTTAGCACTCATGTGCGACTTTATTTACTGTGCCGATAATGCAAAATTCGGTTTACCAGAAGTGACTTTGGGAGTAATTCCAGGAATAGGTGGTACACAGCGCTTAACGCTTGCTATTGGTAAGGCCAAAGCCATGGAAATGTGTCTGACTGCCAGACAAATGGGCGCAGTAGAAGCAGAGCAGAGTGGTTTAGTTGCTCGAGTCTTTCCTAAAGAGGAGTTGGTCGAAAAGACCTTAAAAGCTGCTGAAAAAATAGCCGAAAAATCTGTGGTGGTAACCATGATGATCAAAGAGTCAATTAACCGTGCATTTGAAGTCAGTTTGCAAGAAGGTTTGCGTTTTGAACGCAGAACATTCCATTCGATTTTTGCCACTCAAGACCAAAAAGAAGGCATGCAAGCATTTGTTAAAAAGCGCCAAGCCAATTTTAAAGACAATTAAAAATAAAAAAGGATTATATGGATATGAGTACAAATAACTTAATGATTGAAGAACATGGACATTTAGGCCAAATCAGTTTAGATCGCGTGGCAAGTTTAAATGCCTTGTCTTTGGAAATGATTCAGGGGATTCAACAGCAATTAGCACTATGGGCTGATCAAACCAATATTCATGCCGTGCTTATTCGCTCAAATAGTCCCAAAGCATTTTGTGCAGGTGGAGATATTCGCTATCTCTATGATAGTTATATGAATGGTAGAGATGATCATCAAGCTTATTTTCAAGCTGAGTATGAAATGCTGAACACCATTCGTGCGTATGAAAAACCCATTATTGTCATACTCGATGGCTATGTACTTGGCGGTGGATTTGGCTTAGCGCAAGCATGTCATGTGCTTGTGAGTAGCGAAAAATCTAGATTTGCCATGCCTGAAACTGCCATTGGATTTTTCCCAGATGTGGCTGCGACACACTTTTTATCACGTTTAGATGATATTGGTGTGTACATGGCAACTACGGGCGATCAAATCAGTGCTAGCGATGCGTTGTATCTAGATTTGATTGACTACCATGTTCCGAGTGAGCAACTTGTTCAATTAGAAGAAGATTTAAGAAATTCCAATCATCTCAGCAAAGAAAATATTGAACAATTGATTGCGAAATATATTACTCGACCAGCGGAAAGTGAACTTAGTCAGAATGCAGATTTAATTCGTAAGCATTTTGGTTTTGAGAGCATTGATGCCATTGAAAATAGTCTTGAAAATGAACAGCATAATGATGCTCAAGCGTGGGCGTTAAAAATACGCAATACCTTGGAACAACGATCTCCAATCGCGAAAAGGATCAGTTTGCAACTCCAACATTTAGGTCGAAGTCTTTCACTAAACCAATGCATGCAAATTGAACGACATTTGCAAGATGTTTGGTTTCAACATGGCGATATTGTCGAAGGTGTTCGCGCATTAATTGTGGATAAAGACAAGCAGCCAAAGTGGCAACAATCTAGTCCGACTTTAGACAAAATAATGGAGGAAATATCTATTTAATCAGTTGGTTTATATTTTTAACGGTTCAAACACTTGGGTAATATTCATATTCAATTTGTTATTCGATATGAACAAGTGACTCAGCGTAAATTAAACATATAAGATCTAAAAATATTGATTTTCAAGAAGAAAATCATCACATAAACCAGGCATCGTGAAAATGCAACATAGAAATATCTTGCAGAATAAGGAAGATAACAATGCAAAATGTACAGGGAAATACAGCTCCACCAGCCAAGTCCTCGCATCGTTTAGCGGGTATTTCCAGTATGGTGGGTACAACCATCGAATGGTATGACTTTTTTATCTACGGTGCTGCCGCAGCACTAATATTTAATCGACTTTTTTTCCCAAATCTTGATCCGTTAACGGGCGTATTGGCAGCATTTGCTACCTATGCTGTAGGCTTTATTGGTCGACCACTTGGTGGAATTGTTTTTGGCCATTTTGGCGATAAAATTGGTCGTAAATCAATGTTATTGGTCACACTAATGTTGATGGGTATTCCAACGGTGATGATTGGGTTGTTACCGACTTTCGAAACCATTGGTTATTGGGCAACGGTCTGTTTAATTATTTTAAGATTTATACAAGGCATGGCCATGGGTGGAGAATGGGGCGGAGCAGTCCTCATGGCGGTAGAGCATGCGCCAGCGGGTAAAAAAGGCTTTTGGGGAAGTTTACCGCAAGCCAGTACAGGTGGTGGTTTATTACTCGCTTCGGTGGCTTTAGGATTAGTCTCAATGTTGCCTGAAGAAGCACTATTTAGCTGGGGGTGGCGTCTACCATTTTTAGCCAGCATTATTTTATTGGCTGTAGGTTGGTATATCCGAGTAAAAGTGCCTGAGTCACCAGACTTTGAAAAAGTTAAAGCGCAAACCAAATCAATTAAAGTTCCAGCAAAACAAGTGTTTAAAAATCATCCTAAGCAGTTGATTACGATTATTTTATCTCGAGCTGCTGAAAATGCTTGGTTCTATTTGGCATCGACATTTGCTTTAGCCTATACCACCACACAGCTAAATATTCCTAGGCAAGATATCTTGTTTGCAACGATTTGTGGTGCTGCAGTCATCATGGTTATTACGCCAATTTTTGGACATTTGTCTGATAAAGTTGGGCAAAAAAACATGTTCAGATTTGGTTTATGCGTACTGGCTTTATACAGCTATCCATTTTTTGCAATGTTAAATACCAAGGATCCTGTATTGGTTTGGACGGCCATTGTGATTGGTATTGGCGTAGTTTTTCCTTTGATGTATGCGCCGCAGTCACAGTTATTTTCACGCCAATTTCCAGCAGAAATACGTTATAGCGGTATTTCAATCTCAGTTCAATTTGCAGGCGTGCTAGGTGGTGGTTTAGCTCCATTAATCGCGACGAAATTGTTGAGTATTGGTGATGGAAGCCCCAATTTAATTATTGCCTATATTTCAGGCTTTGCAGTGATTGCGATTATTGCGTCGTCATTTTTAAAGCCGGATCAAATAGAGCAAAAAACAAAAGCATTTAGCAGTAAAGAAATTAAATCTTCATAAATCAAAAATCAGGTAAACAGTAGGCTGATTTAAATATAGAAATTAATGTGAATTAGCCATAGCAATCGTTGTTATGGCTTTTTTCTTGTCTGAGGATTGTAGCAGGACAAATAATATTGTCAGTATTGCGTAGGATCTTGGCGGCACAAAATATGTTTGATGTGTAAGAGCAACAAATCAAGTTTGTTACACAGATGAAAGACTTAAGCACCAATAAATTAAAAAATATTAAATATCAAAGTCTTAATTATACTATTTCGTATAATATATATTATGTTAAATAGCATATCCAAGACTGTGGCCTACACAACGCATCCGTTGCCACAGCTCGACATCGTGAATCTGTAAAATTATCATTCACGATGCCGAGTACGCTAATGAACATAATATACGTTATGCCGAAATCAGAATCTTATCAATTGGCGAATCTGACGTTCCTGATGTTTAAATTCAAACCCTCTCATTTTTTCAACTCGCTCAGGTTATAATAATGGTCTCCCAAAATATGATTGATCTAATATGAGCACCTCCAATGACCCTTTACACGGCAAAAAACTTGCTGACATCTTGGATGAATTATTGGATTACTACGGTGGTTTTGAAAGCTTAAGCCGCAAAATTGAAATTAGATGTTTTTGCATAGATCCAAGCGTTAAATCATCACTACGATTCTTACGTACTACACCTTGGGCACGTGAAAAAGTAGAAAGCTTATATTTGTATGTCTTACGCCAAAAAGCCAAACAGAAAGCGTAACGATGAATGCCTATGCTCGAATAATTTTGTATAGCAGTTTATGGTTTAAGATAGAATAAAACTGCTTAATCCTTCTAGCACTTCCTTGTACGCAGTATCTTCGCCTCAGATTTAAATTGATCCCTATTATGAGCAATACTTTTTCCCAGCATCCTCAAATTGGTGTAGTCACTACATTTTCTGAATTGATTCATAGTCATTTCGAAGGTCAAATGAATGCGCTTTGCTGGCAACGCAGCATACAAGGCGACTTTAAAGAAATAGTCGAAAAACTCGAACTGATTGAAAATATAACCGAAATTTCTATAGATGATCTGATGAAGTTAACACTTTCATCGCAAGGCCATTTAGCCAGAGAAGTTATTTTAAATGATCTGCAACAATTAACAGAATTTGGTGCATCACCTTCGTTGAACTTGCTCAAATGTTATGAACGAGATGATGAATTCGATTTCATCTCAACCGATGTTTATTCCTTTCATGTCGATCGATCACCTATCGCTACCGATACCTTTTTATGTACATATTATGGTGCTTCCAGTGATATTGTGCCAAATGATCAAGTGACACAAAGAATCTTAATTCCTAAAATACGAGAACAACTTAAAGATTTGTACGATGGCCCTACCTCAGAATTTGATGATTTTTTAGCGGAATATTTTTTTGATTTACATTATCAGCTCAAAGAAAATGCTGTGCCTGTAAATCTAGGCAATGGTCATCTTTGGCGTTTAGCGGTGGATCATCCTACACAGCAAGTTTTGCCTTGTGTACACCGCGCACCTGTAGAAAATGTAGGTGAATATCGGCTTATACTGATTTGCTGATTTTAGCTGTGTTTAAATATTGATAAATCGTAAGTCCATACGATCCATTCTGTCTAATGAATGAACCGTATGGGTTAATGCAATATCGTTTTAATCAAAATTGCTTAGTCTAGATTATTGAGATCGAGCTGTATTAAGCCAGCGGTAAAGCACTGGCAATAGCACCAAGGTCAGCAAGGTGGAAGAAAGAATACCGCCGATCACAACCGTGGCTAAAGGCCGTTGCACTTCCGCACCTGTACCTGTTGCCAAAGCCATTGGTACAAAACCTAAAGAGGCAACACAGGCAGTCATGAGTACTGGGCGTAATCGAAGTACAGCGCCCTGCCATACGGCTTCATGCAATGGATACTTGTCCCCCAGTTCTTTAATGAAGGTCAGCATGACCAGGCCATTCAGCACAGCAACACCTGAGAGTGCAATAAATCCAATCCCTGCAGACATCGAAAGCGGAATATCTCTTAACCAAAGAAACAATACACCGCCCGTTAAGGCAAAGGGTACGCCAGTAAAGACCAGCAGACTTTCTTTCACATTATGAAATACTGCCATTAATAAAATAAAGATGGTCAGTAGTGCTAAAGGAATGACAATTTGCATTCTTGCTTTGGCAGATGCAAGGTTTTCAAATTGACCGCCATATTCAATCCAATAACCGCTTGGTAATGCATATTGTTTCAGCTGAGTCTGCATACCCGCCACAAAAGAACCTAAATCACGGCCCTCAACATTGGCAGTCACTACAATACGGCGTTTACCATTCTCACGGCTGACTTGATTGATCCCATCTACATTAGACACTGTGGCAACATTTGAGAGTACAATACTGCCACCATTTGGCAACTTTAACGGGAGTTGTGAAATCGTGCTTACATTACGATCTTGATCATTTAAACGAATAACAAAGTCAAAACGGCGATCGCCTTCTAAAATCTCCCCTACACTTTGTCCACCGACACTGGCTGCCACAGTATCCTGTATCGATTTAACGCTTAAACCATATTGCGCAGCCAAAGCCTTATCTATTTCAATATTTAATAAAGGTAAACCTGCGGTTTGTTCAACTTTTACGGCGCTACTCCCTGCAACTTGCTGCATAATTTTGGCAATTTTAGTGGCTTCTGTATTGAGCACTTGCATATCATCGCCAAATATTTTAACGCCCACATCACTACGTACACCTGAGATCAGCTCATTAAAGCGTAGTTCAATCGGTTGAGAAAACTCACTGTTATTACCTGGAATCGTAGCCACATAAGCCACCATACGGCCACGCAGTTCATCCACACTTTCTTTAGGGTTCGGCCATTCATTTCGTGGTTTAAGCATAATATAACCATCGGAAATGTTCGGAGGCATTACATCGGTTGCCACTTCTGCTGTACCTGTACGAGCAAATACAGCCTGAATCTCTGGAAATTTTTTCAGCAGCAATTTCTCAGCGTTCTCCTGCATTTTTAATGATTCTTCTAGGCCTGTGCTTGGTGAGCGCATCAACTGAACTGCAAAATCACCCTCACTCAGCTGTGGTGCAAACTCACTGCCAATTTTGGTGCTTAAAAGCCCAGTAATGAGCAGTAAACACAGTGCAAAAGTCATCACTACAGCCTTGTAATGAAAGGCTTTATTTAAAATTTGAAGATACTGCTTTTTCAGCCAATTCATCCAACGGCTTTCTGTTTCTTTAATTTCACCTTTCACCCAAAGCGCTACAGCAGCAGGTACAAATGTAATAGACAGAATGATCGCCGCCACAAGTGCCAATACCACAGTTAATGCCATCGGATGGAACATTTTTGCTTCTACACCACTTAAAGCAAAAATTGGCAAATAAACCACTAAAATAATTAACTGACCGAATATCAGCGGACGGCGCGCCTGACGTGCAGCCAAAAAGACTTCTTTAAAACGTTCATTTTGCGTTAATGGACGCTTTAATGTTTGCTGTGCATGCGCCAAGCGGCGGATACAGTTTTCAACAATGACCACAGCACCATCAACAATAATCCCGAAATCCAGCGCACCTAAGCTCATCAAATTCGCGCTGATATTCTTTTGTGCCATGCCGGTTAAGGTAAACAGCATTGACAGCGGAATAACACAGGCCGTAATGAGTGCTGCACGGATATTGCCTAAAAAGATAAATAAAATGATGATGACTAGAATTGCGCCTTCAACCAAGTTCTTTTGAACGGTTTTAATCGCTTTCTCCACCAATGTGGTACGGTCATACACTGTTTCAATTTTTACCCCTTTGGGTAAGCTGGCTTGAATGTCTTTAATTTTGGAATCTACAGCTTTCGAGACAGTTCGGCTATTTTGTCCCATAGCCATCATGGCAATACCTAAAACGGTTTCTTCGCCGTTATAGGTTGCACCACCTGTGCGCAAATCATGTCCTATCGATACTTGTGCAATATCACCCACCCGAATTGGACTGCCATTAGGACTGTCAATCATGGTGTTTTCAATATCTGAAATGGTGTTTAAGGTTCCCGGCACTCGAACTGTTAACTGCTGACCATTTTCTTCAATAAATCCTGCACCACGGTTTTCGTTATTTTCCGTGAGCGCTTGCTGTAAATGTTCTAATGACAGGTTCAGCTGTTGCATGCGGTTTAAATCAGGTGAAACCACATAGGTTTTATTAAAACCACCAATACTGTTGACCTCGGCAACACCTTGTACACGCTGTAATTGCGGACGCACAATCCAATCTTGAATTTCACGCAAATCCATCGCGCTATATGCTGTGCCATCTGCTTTTTTTGTATTGGGTTCAGCTTTAAGCACCCATTGATAAATTTCACCCAAACCTGTCGAAACGGGCGACATCGTCGGAGAAACTTGAGCAGGCAATGACGACTGTACTTCCTGTACCCGCTGATTAATTTGCTGACGCGCCCAGTAAAGATCCGTACCGTCTTTAAAGACAATCGTGACTTGTGACAGGCCATAACGGGAAATAGAACGGGTCAATTCCAAATCTGGAATACCAGCCATCGCATTTTCAATCGGATAGGTAATCCGCTGTTCCACTTCAAGCGCTGTAAAGCCACTGGCCTGTGTATTAATTTGCACTTGGGTATTGGTAATATCAGGGACTGCATCAATCGGCAGTTTTTGATAACTATAAATCCCGACGGCAATCCACGTACAAACAAACAGCATCACCCAAATTGCATTTTGAATTGAAAACTGAATAATGCGTTCGAATAGACCTTCTGGCTTTGGTAAATTTGTGTTCGGGTTCTCTGAATTAGTGTTCATGGCCAGCCTCGTCTTTTTCCAGTTCAGATTTCAGTAAAAAACTGCCTTGGGAAATATACTTTTGCCCTGCTTCAAGACCCGAAATCACTTCTAGCCATTGTCCATCACTGGATGCTTGTCCAAGTTTTAGAGCTTGCGCTTTTAAATGCACTTGGCCTTTTTGTTCAGATTCAACAATAAAAATACTGTCTTGACCCTCAATACTTTGCACGGCGGACTTTTGCACCCGTAATACATTCTTGTTACCTGAATCTGCCAATAGCACATTGACCATCACATTTGGGCGAAGCTCAGCAGATTGTTGTTTTAATTTGGCGCGTACCACCAAGCGTCCAGTTTGTACATCTGCCTGTGATGTCAGGCTTTGTACCTCCGCGCTATAGAGCTGATCTGAACCATTGATTTTGAAAGAGACATTTTGACCCGTTTGTAATTGTGCGGAATATTGATGAGCTAAGTTAAATTCCAGCCACAAATCTTTAAGCTGTTCGATGGTGAACAATTGGTCTGCCAATTGCACATTTTCCCCCACCACAATATCTTTTTGACTAATCACACCAGCAATTGGTGCACGAATAATAAATCGCCCATTTTGACCACTATTCGCGCCCAAAGCTTGCAAGCGCGATTGTGCTGACTGTACGCTAATTTGAGCTTGACGATAGGCATTTTCAGCACGCTGAAAGTCCTGTTTGGCAGAAATCCCTTGAGACCATAACTTCTGCTCACGCTGATAATCTTGACGGGCTAAATCTAAATTAGCTTCAGCCATACGTAAATTGGCTTGCTGATCAATCAATTCAGGTACTGACAGCACAGCTAAAGTTTGCCCTTTTTGTACAGTTTGACCGAGTGCCACACTGACTTGCTCGACATGACCGCTGAAGTTTGGGGAAATATGTGCCTGCTGATCAGTATTAACGGCCAATTTACCTGGCAATTGAATAATATTTTCGACCAGACCATTTTCTACAGTCGCAATTTTAATTCCTTGTTCCACCATTTGCTGAGCGGTGAGTTGCAGTTCACCTTCTTCTGCATGTTCTGCTTCAGCATCACTATCATTAGCCTCGTTATGATCTCCATCACTCTCAGTTTTATCCGCATCGGATTTATTTGTACTGAACCAAATAGCAGTACAGAGCATCAGCGTTAGGCCAATCAAAACTGCAATCATCAAAGGCTGTGAAATTTTTCCATCTTGTTTAATTTTCATGTGATTAACTGCCTTATTGTGCTGATGCGCTGTTGATGAGGGTTTGGGATGCTTCAATGGCTTTTTTATTGAGTTGGCTATAAGCATCTGAACGGCTGATTTCTTCATAACTGGTGCCAATACTTAGGGCTTCAGCACTGAGTGCACTTTGCCAAGCCTGCGCCAAAATTTGCATTTGGCTAAGTCGAAGGTCTTGGAGTTGTTTTGTGGTTTGCTGTACATCTGTAATGGCAAATTTACCTGCCTGAAAACCTTGCAAAGTTCGGTTTTGAACCTTTTCAGCCAAGCCAATCTGATTGCTTGTGGCATCAAACTGCGTACGTAGACCTTTAAGCTGGTGAATGCTATTGGCAATGTCCAAAACTTGCTGTTTTAACTCGCGCTGTTGCTGATGATTTAATAAAATTTGCTGTTTTTGCGCCATTGGAATGGCATATTGCTGGCGGTTAAAAATATTGAGCGGAATATCCACACCAAGTACCAAGGCCGTATCATTGGCGTCAGTTGGAGACTTGGTACGTGACATGCCCATATTTAGGGTTGGGTTTGGACGTGCTTGTACTTTTAAATGTTCAATTTGCTGATTTGCCTGCTGAACATTCAAGGCATACAATTTTTGTAGCCAACCTTCCGATAAATTACGCTCAACTAAACTTTGGCTCTGTTCAGGCCAAGGCGTAACGCTGTTATTCAACGCGATTTGCGACGTGGATTCACCCCATAAATTAGAAAGCTGACGCGCCACAGTTTGCTGTTTTAAAAGCGCCTGTTGGTATAGACGCTGTATTTCCAAAGCTTCAATTTGAGCGCGCTCTACATCCACCAAAGCTATACTGCCTGCCTGATAGCGTTTTTGCGCGCTGTCCAAATTAGATTTACTGAGTTTGAGCTGTGTAGCGTAAATCGATTGCTCATTTTGAGCGATGGCTAGCTGTGACCATGCAAACTTCACAATCAGCTGACTTTGCGCATTCCAAATTTGCTGTTGCAACTGTATTTGCTGTGCAGAGGTACTCGCGAGTGCTTGATTGATTTTACGCTGACCGAATACATCCATTGGCTGGCTGATTCCGATACTGAGCTCTTGATCTTGATTTTTACCAAAACCATTTTGTTCAATCGATAGACTTGGGTTTTGCCATAGCTTGCTTTGACGCAGATTAAAATCAGAGATTTGCTGTTGTTGTTGCCAAATATCAGTTTGGGCTTGGTAGTTTTGTACTTTGGCAAATGCAGATTCAAAACTACTGACATTTTCCGCAAAAGTACTTTGTAAGGCCGTCGAAATACCGACAGCTAAGCCTAGACGTATAAACGCCATAAAATATAAAGACATGATTTTTCCCACTCATTTATTAAAAAAAGTGGCGGGAATGTTTTAGGCTACCCCGCCATTAGCGGGGCATAAACAGGAGGAGGTGTTTGCAGTAATAAATCAGGGGCTTGATAAAGATTCTTCCAAACAAATTTTGGCGAATATTCAAAGCTCTGATGTGCAATAAAAAGAATCGATTGTTGATTTTGCACAATCAAATGCGCCATAGACGGCAAATGGTCTTGATGATCTTCACCAAGTTGCAGATCGTTAGCGATATTTTTGACTGGTTTGCTACTAGATTCATCAGATGCTTGATGCAACGAATGCTGTGGATTGGTTTCACTGCTGACGCATAAGGTATTTTGATGATGACCAAAATGATAGCTTTGAACAACTTGAGTTTGCTCTTCATGCACACAGAAAGCGGCTGCCACGTTCCAAAGGCTTTGGAACATGAACAATCCAACTAAGACTGTTATCCATGTCGCAGAACGCATATTCCATCAATCAAGAAAATTTTAACGATTATAAAGCTTGGAGTCGGTCGAAGGTCAAGTGAATCTTTGAATTTGTCTTAAAAATGGATTGCCATAGAGATATAACGTAAGGCATTCGCTTTAATCTCCTGACACGGCACATGCTAAAGACAATCCATTGGTTCATGATTACGATTTTTATCGGAGAAACCTTTTTTAATTTAGTTCTGAATCATTCTTCAACTTAGCTTTTCTTGTCACAACTAAGCCGCAGAGAACCACCAATGTCGTAACACCTAAAGATAATGAAGTTTCATAACTGTAGGCTGGAGATAAAAACATATAGATCAGCACACTTAAGATCACCAAAATGACAGCCCATGTCAGCCATGGAAAGAGCCACATTTTAAACGCAACCTCAGTTCCATTTTTTTCGATTTGTGTTCTCAATTTAAGCTGTGAAAATGCAATCACTAAATAAACCAATAAGGCAATTGAACCTGTTGTAGACAGTAAAAATCCAAATACTTGGCCTGGAAATAAATAATTGACTGCACAGCAAATTAAGCCCACTACAGACGATGCCAATACTGCAATTGCAGGCACACCAGAGGCATTAATTGATGTGACCCATTGAGGTGCTTCTTTGCGTGTCCCCAATGAAAATAGCATCCTTGAAGAACTATAAAGTGCAGCATTCATACAACTTGCAACCGCAATAAAGACCACACTATCAATAATTAATTTTGATTGTGGAACATTTAAACTGACCAAGACATATTGGAAGGTGCCTAATTGTCGTAATTGCGGTGAACGCCAATCTACCAATGCAACCGTTATAAAAATTGAAACCACAAAAAATAAGATGACTCGATACAACACTAAATTGGTTGCGCGTTTAATTTTTTGCTCAGGATCTTTTGATTCTGCTGCAGCGATCGATAAGATTTCAACACCAAAGAATGAAAATGCTGAAATCAATATTGCTGAAAGTACTCCACCCAGGCCATTTGGCATAAATCCATCATTTTTGAATAGATTTTCTACACCACTTACATTAGGTGCTAACGGCCAAAATCCAAATATTGCGGTGAGTCCAATGGCGATAAAAATTACAATAGCCAAGACTTTTATCAGAGAAAACCAAAATTCAAACTCACCAAAGCTCCGTGTACTAAAAAAGTTGGCTAAACTGAGGAAAATAATAAAAATAGTTGCAAAGACAGCGCTGGATATTGATGGAAACCACGCATGCAAAATTTCTGCACCGGCAATTGCTTCAATAGGAATAACTAATACCCAAAACCACCAATATAACCATCCGATGGTAAAGCCAGCCCATGGCCCTATGGCTTTTCTCGCATAGGTTGAAAATGAGCCTGTGTCAGGTTGAGCTACTGCCATCTCCCCCAACATTCGCATGACTAAAAAAACCAATATACTGGTAATAATATAAGCAAGAACAGCGGCAGGCCCAGCTTTTGCGATAGCAGCAGATGATCCAACAAACAGTCCAGCACCAATTACACCACCGATACTGATCATCGTGATATGCCGATTAGATAGCCCTGCACCCAGTTTTGCAGTTGAATTATGTGTGGCTAAGCTATCATCATGCATCGATTAGATTCCCTGTCTGCACGTTCAGTCGTACAAATCATTATTTCCAAGATCATTAGGAATAAAAAAGGGAAAACGCTGTGTTCTCCCTTGTTTTGTAACAATTTAATCTAGAAAATGAGTTTTTCATAGTTCTAATCAAAACTTTAAGATGCAACTTAATGCCATTTTTTCATCTAATTTATTGTTATTACTTATATAATTTATATTTATTTAAAAACTTATTTGACCATTTTCTAGATGCAAAACATGGGCTTTTAAATAATCTAATTCATCGCCATGATGCGTAACATATATCATCGGCAGCGCCAACTGTTCTTTCACCGTGTTTAAAAATGGCAATATTTGATCTTTCAGCCTGCGGTCCAGTCCTGTCAGCGGTTCATCTAACAGCAGTAAGTCAGGCTGTGACAGCAATGCGCGTCCTATGGAAACGCGCTGCGCCTCTCCGCCAGAAAGTTCATGCGCCCGCCGTTTGAGCAGTGGCTGTAACTCAAGCAGATTAGTCACTTGCTCAAATTTAAATTTCGCATTTTCCTGAGCGCCTAAGTTCTCCGCATATTGCAGATTTTGCTGCACATTCATATGCGGAAAAAGCCATGATTTTTGAAAAATCAGCGCAATACTGCGTTGATGCATCGGCACGTTAATCTTCTGCGCCGTATCGAACACATCACGCTGATTCAGCGATATATAACCTTGCTGCGGCTGCAGCAAACCAACCAAATTTTTCAGCAGCGTAGACTTGCCGCTGCCTGATGGCCCCATAATGCCAAGCAGCTGTTCTTGCATCTGCAGCCGAGCCTGCAATTGAAAATCTGCATATTGAAACTGAAAATCACACTGAAGCATGGCCGGCTCCGAGTTTTCGCTGATAGCGCTGTAAAATATAATAATTGGCAATCAATGCGCCAAAAGCCGCCAGCAATGAAAGGATCACTAAACGCATTGCGGCCTCTTCACCATTTGGCTGCTGTATCAGCGAATAAATGGCGATAGGAATGGTTCGGGTTTCATCTGGAATATTGCCGACAAAGGTAATGGTTGCGCCAAACTCACCTAGACTTCGGCTAAAGCCTAAAATGCTGCCAATTAAAATCCCTGGTAAAGCCAGCGGCAGGCTGATTGAGACAAATACCCGTAAAGGATGTGCGCCTAGTGAGCCTGCAACCTGCTCAAGCTGTTGATTGATCATTTGAAAAGACAAACGGATCGGCTGCACAATCAGCGGAAATGACACAATCATCGATGCTAAAACGGCGCCTTTCCAATTAAAAACCAGCTGAATTCCCCATTCAATTAGCATCTTGCCGATCCAGCCATTTGAACCAAACAGCACCAATAGCAAATATCCTAGAACCACCGGCGGCAGCACCATTGGCATTTGTAAAAGTGCTTCGACCAAAAATTTTAAATGAAACTCATAGCGCGCCAAAACCCATGCCAGCCCTATAGCAAATGGTAAGCAAAATACAGTGGCGCAAATGGCAACCTTAGCCGACAGATACAAGGCGCTCCACTCTTCAGGGCTTAGCATGCTTTAGCCCTTCACACCAAAGCCATAATTCTTAAACAGCATTTTGCTTTGCGCATGGTCTTTAAGATAACGGTAAAACTTCACGGCCTCAGGTTTAGCTGCGCCTTGATGTGTTAAAGCCAATGGATAAATGATCGGTTGATGAGTATGATTTGGAAAAATCCCGGCTATTTTAACTTTAGAACTGATCAGCGCATCGGTACGGTAAACAATCCCCGCTTGGCACTCACCGCGTTCAACAAAAGCCAAAGCCGATCGTACATCATCTGTCCCGACAATCCTTCCATTCAAACTTGATAGCCAGCCCAACTTGGTTAGGCTTTGTTTGGCATATTTTCCAGCAGGTACAGACTCCATTTGCCCTGTACATAAGTGACCTTTGAATGCCTTGGCAAAATTAAACTGCGGCACGGCTTTAAATTGCATATTCACCGCTTTAGGCGTAATCAGCACCAAATCATTGCTTAGCATGTTGAATACTTGCTTTGCAGGTATTTTCTGTTTTTGCACCAAATAATTCATCCAGTCCACATCTGCTGAAAAATACAAATCACTTGGCGCACCGGCTTCAATCTGTTTGGCTAAAGCAGATGACGCGCCAAATACCGGTACAATTTTGATGTCTGGATTCTGTGCCTGATATTGCTTTGCAATATCGCTGATAGCATTGCTTAAACTGGCTGCAGCATAAATTTTGACTGTTTCCGCCTGAGATGCGCCAGCAATGAAGCTCACTCCTAGTGCTAAAATAAATTTGAATCGCATAGCAAACTCCTAATGCTGAATAAATACGCCTTGAAGAATTTGTCCTGCTTGCACAGACTGCCCTGCAGGAATCCGAACAATGCAATTAGCTTGCATTAAATTGCTCAACATATGCGACTGCTGTTTAGACAGGCTGGTTAGTTGAAGCTTGCCTTGCTTATCAAAGTGCGCCGACATTCTTAAAAACCGCTCACGTGCATCTGCTTTTAGGTCATGTGTCATGACTGCGCTGAACCAGTCCAGCGCAGGTGTTTGACCTTGTAGGGCTTTCAATAATCTATCTGTATAAATTTGCATGCCGACATAGACTGCAGCGGGGTTGCCCGGCAGTCCGAGTAAATAACAGGAACTGCTGTCAGGACGTCGATATTGTGCAAACAGCATCGGTTTGCCGGGTTTTTGTTTCACTTTCCAGAAAATTTGCTGAAAACCGATGTCCAAGGCTGCCGGCCGAACAAAATCATAATCACCGACAGATACGCCGCCAGTCGTTAAAATTAAATCAAAGCTGTCTTTTAAACGGTTGAATAAATCTAAAACCGCCTGTTTTTCATCTGCAATATGAATCACTTCAACTTGGACGTGCTGCGACTGAAACCATACTAAAATCAGCGGCGCATTGGCATCAAATATTTTACCTGCACGATAATCTTCTATATTTTGTGCAACTTCATCACCTGTAATGACCACCGCAACTTTAGGGTAAGCGTAGACCTCACAATGAGAAATACCTGCCATACTCAGTGCTGCAATTGCGCCCACAGAAAGTTTTTGGCCTTTTCTTGCCAATATTTGACCCTCTGAGAATTCCTCACCTGCATCACGAATATCCGCATGCTTATTTAAAACTGAAGTCAATTCAATTTGCTGTGCATCCGCTTTCACAATTTCTTGCCGTGCTACTGTAGTCGTGCCTTCAGGAATCGGCGCGCCAGTAAATATACGGACAGCTTGGCCTGCTTTTAAAATAGTTTCAGCCGTTTGCCCTGCGCGGATTTCTCCAATGAGCTCAAATTGCGTACCTGCTTTAATTTCACCCGCCGCGCAAATGGCATAGCCGTCTACAGCGCTTTGAGCAAATAAGGGCAGCTGAATTTGTGAATGCACATCTGCCGCCAAATAACGGCCTAAAGCGTGTTGAAGTTCCAAAGTTTCATGCGCCAAACTTTGCGTATGTGTCTGAATCAGCGCAAGAGCCTCGTCAACTGAAATCAGTCCAGCCTCAGCACCGCAGCCTGTATGCAATACAGCTTGGCTCATTGATAGCCTCCTGCATGCGGAATATTCTTCTGCACATCAAATAGATGTACCAAGGCAGGTAAAATGGCAATAAGTGATTCTTTTGCGCCTTGTCTGCTGCCCGGCAATGTAATGACAAGGCTGTTATCTATATAGCCCGCAACACCACGGCTAAGCGCAGCATAAGGCGTGCGTTTTTGACCAAAACTGCGTGAAGCCTCCATCAAACCCGGAATTTCACGTTTTAACAGCGGCTGTATCGTTTCTACAGTTAAATCTTTTGGCCCTAAACCCGTACCGCCAACCGTCAATATCAGCGGGTATTGATTTTTTTGCTGCTCAATCAAGGCAAGCAGTTGTTCAGGACTGTCTGGTATCACTTGATAGCTGATATTGCTGAAGTTTGCTTCTTCCAATATTTCGAGGACATTTTGCCCAGCGGTATCCGGTTTTTTACCAGTTGCAACTGTATCTGAAAGCACAATAATTGATGCCGATAAGCTTTCTTTAAGCACACGAGTAAAATGTGATTTACCGCCTTTTTTCTTTTGCAGTTTTACCTGATCTAGGCACAAATTCTCTGGTTCACAGTGTGGTTTAAGCATGTCATACAGCGTTAAACCCGCAAGGCTGACAGCAGTTAAAGCTTCCATTTCCACACCCGTTGGGCCAATGGTTTCAACCACAGCACTGATTTCGACATGCGCCTCAAATAATTCATATTCGACATCTGCACGGTAGATCGGCAGCGGATGACACAGCGGAATGAGTTCATCCGTGCGTTTTGCGCCCAATATACCTGCAATCCGTGCGGTTTTCAGCGCATCGCCTTTTTCTGTATTGCCATTACGCAGCAGTTCAATGCAATGTGGCGGCGCATGCAGAATTCCAGTTGCAATGGCTGTACGGTAACTTTCCGCTTTCATGCCCACATTTTTCATTGCTTTATCCTTATTTTGTTCATTTTCAGCTGTAATATTGAAAATATTGAATTTTGGGTTTTATAAATGCCATTGGTAAATATTGGCGTTCAAATGCATGGTCTGGCTATTTTGATGTGAATGTTCGCATGACTCGCTATGAACATGAGCATGCTTCGTTTCGTGATCTGCCACTTCAGGCGCGTGATCCTTACGAATACAGCAGCCCTCTACATATTGACTGCTGCCATCCATATAAAACTCTTCTTTCCAAACAGGCACTTCATGCTTTACACGTTCAACCGCTTCTTCGCAGGCTGCAAAAGCTTCACGGCGGTGCGGTGCATAAGCCATAGCAATAATTGCAGTATCACCAATATCTAAACTGCCAATACGATGCACAACCCGTACATATGACACGTCGTATTTGGCTTGAATTTCCTGTTCAATTTGTCGGATCATTTTCTCAGCCACAGGCGCATAAGCTGTATATTTCAGGGCTTTTACCGCTTTGCCTTCATGGTGATTACGAACCGCGCCAATAAATACACCTATACCGCCGCATTCAGGAAATGCCTCAATGCTGTCAAAATCAGCTTGGCTGAATACTGTATCTTGTATGCGTGAAATATGCTTGAGCTCCATATTCAGCCTCCCGCCACAGGTGACAGCAGCACAACGGTACTGTCCTGCATCAATGCGGTTTGTCTTGGCACAATGTCTTCCCCAATGGCACAGGCGCAGCGCTCAAGCATGCTGAATGATTCTGGAAATTGATTTGCAACTTGCTGCAAAACCTCTGCAATTGACTGCTGTGCCAAGCAAGTCAGACTCAAATGCGCTGGCAATAGACGCTCAATAGCGCCAAAAGATTCAATTTTGATGGTGATTTGAGTCATCATTAACCTCCAATCATATGCATGCTGATTTTTCTGGTATTGCTAGTACTAGACGCTGTAATCGTGTGAAAGCCCTGTTCTTTTTGCCAAATATAGCTGCCAAGTTTGTTTTGCATGTTCAACGTATCCAGCGGATTTTCATTTTCAGCCAGTGTGCTTTTAAGTGAGCGTATGTCCTTGCTCAGGTCTAAGCCTTTTTTTGCAAATAAACAGTTAAAAAACTCACCTTGAGCATTCAGTCTTAAACGGTCACAGCTACCGCAAAATGAATTACTGATGGTTGAGATAATCCCAATCGGTAAACCGTTTACTTCATAGCTGCGGGCTGGCGATGCACCTTGCCCACACAAGATGTTCACCTCAAAAACGGTTTTCAATGTCGTTAATATTTCTTGTTCAGTGACAACGGAATCTTTAGTCCAGTTTTGATCACCGTCTAAAGGCATGAACTCAATGAAGCGCAGCTCAAAACGCTGCTGCTGTGCCCAATAAGTTAAAGGAATAATCTGCTGATCATTCAGACCTCTAATCAAAACTGTATTAATCTTAATGTCAAAGCCCGCTTGCTTAGCCGCTTCAATCCCTTCTAATACTGGCTGTAATTGTTTTTGCGTCAGCTGAAAAAATTGCGCTTCATCCAAACTGTCTAAACTGATATTTATGCCATCTAAGCCAGCTTGTTTTAGGGCCTGTGCATATTGTTTCAGATAATGTCCATTGGTGGTCATGGATATACGTTTAAGGCCTAGCTTTCTCAGCTGTTGCAGCTGTTCAATAAAATGCACAACGCCTTGACGTATGAGAGGTTCGCCGCCCGTGATCCGGATCTGATCAATCCCGCGCAGCACCATAAACTCACAAAAATTGTAAAGTGATTCAAAACTGAGAAGATTATGCTTTTTCATCCATTCAGGGTGTTCAGGCATACAATAGACACATTTAAAATTACAGCGGTCTGTCACTGAAATGCGCAATTTGCGTTTTTCACGGCCAAACTGATCCTTAAAAATGGTCGCTGGCTGTAATTGTGTCATGCTGTTCATGTTTATCTTCCATGGTGCTGTCATTTGCCCTGTCTTAGCTCAGTACAAATTTTGCGCCCTCTTTTCTTGCAGTAAAAATTGCAATAAGTGTTCCAACTTTGCGCTTTTTTGAATATTTATTTCAGAGGATTTGGTTTGTTTTTTTGACACACAAAATCAATAACTTATAAATAACTAATAGCAATTAAAAATATAAATTGCCGTTAAGCCCATTATCTAAGGTATAAAAGCAGTCTGTTTTATCTCTAGATATCATGCTCAAAAGCTTCATATTGGCTGTAGATTTTCTCTCTGGGTTCAAAAACAGCACATTAGGCTCATTATTTGAAATGAAAGCTCCGCAAAAGGTACAGCTTTTAGAGAACATTCAGCTGACGGTGCTGCTGCAGCTCATCTAGAGAGTTAATGCTGTGAAAAAAGAGTGCATTATTTTGAAAACGTGCAACTTGCATGTGCATTTTACTAAAACACCCCTTCAAACTGCGCTGTTTTTGATCAAGATGCACCTGCAGCATTGTGAGACTGCTTCGTTTCAGCAAACAAAATGGATACAGCGCTTTGCCATTAATTTCCACTACAGCTACTTCACACAAGGGATCCCGCTGCATGGCCTGATGCAATCTCGAAAGCACTTTCTTCGGGATATAGGTCACATCGCACGGGACAAACAAAACATAATCAGACTCAACATGTGACCACGCGCTTTTCATCCCTATCAATGGCCCTAAAAATCCGGCTTCATCATCTTGATAAAAGCGGATCGAGGGAATGAGCCGTTTATAAATCGAATGGTCACGATGGCTGTTGATCCAGACATTTTCAACCCGTGATTTCAACTGCTGATGGATCTTAATCAGCTGAATTTCATTATCAAATTTTTGCAGCACTTTATTCATTCCGTTCATTCTGCGGGCCTGACCACCCGCCAAAATAACCAAGTCTGTTTCTGGATAGCCTACTGATTTGGTGATTTTCTTCATCATTCTGCGTACTCCGTCTGACAGGCTTTAATCAAACCCCGTATTTCTGCTAAGCACGAACCGCAATTACCGCCGGCTTTTAAACATGCTGTGACTTGTTTTTCATGGCTAATATTCTTTTCTTTAATGGTTTCGATAATGGTATTTTTGCCGACTTTAAAGCAGCTGCACACCAGCGGACCTGCACTGTTGGTCATATTCATTGGCTGACCTGCCAGCAGCGCTTTGCGGTGCATTGCGCTCAGCCGTTCACGCTTAAACATGCCTGCAATCCAATCACGATCAGGCAGCAATGCTCTAGGCGCAATATACAAGCTTGCAATCAGATGACCGTCTTGCAGAACCACAGAATGGCTTAAATGTGCCGTTTGATCCTCTAAATTCAGCCATTCAAATGATTCGTCAGTAAATGGCAGCAAGTTTTTCAGCTGCTGCGCTGTAGTGCTGAATTTTTGACGGTTTGCAAGTTCATAGCGAGTAGCTTTTGCTGTGGTGACTTTAGTCCACCAAATCGTATTTTGAATGGTAGATTGCACAATGTGTTCAAAGCCCTGACGCACGTACAGCACGCCTTGCCACTGTGTATAAAACGGCTGCACAAATACAGGTGTGTGTTTAAAATCAGGTTCGCCTGAAAGCGCATCAACCACAGGGTTAACCACTTTACCAATTCTCGCATCGGACGCTACCTGATCATTCCAATGAATTGGCGCAAAAACTTGTCCACGGCGTATATTGCTGCTGACTTGTGCACGTAAGATGCACAGTCCCCAATTGGATTTAACTTCAACCAATTCGCCATCTTTGACACCAAACTTCAAGGCATCTTGCGGATGAATTTCACAATACGGCTCTGCACGATGCGTACTTAAGTTTGCCGACAAACCTGTACGGCTCATAGTATGCCATTGGTCACGAATACGGCCTGTGTTTAAAATTAAAGGATATTCGCCACAGACCTGATGCACAGGGTTAATTGCGGCTGTCGCCACAAATTTAGCTTTGGCATCCGCATGGCTGAATTGGCCTTGGGCAAACAAACGGCTAACAGCATCATCGGCTTGATCAGCTTGCCATACAGGCCATTGGGTTGGCGCAAATTGGTTATAATCTTCTAAACTTAATTCAGTTAGGCCTTGAAGATTAAAATAACGAAAATGCTCTGCCGAAGCTCTTTGCGCTAAGGGTACATTTTTATACGCAGATAATTTTGCATGTTCTATAAATATCTCATGACTATTTTTAAAGTCAAAACCTGAAAACCCCATTTTTTTCGCAATTTGCGCTATCGCCCACCAGTCTGCTTTAGCTTCACCCGGAGCATCTAAAAATGCAGTTTGACGTGAAATACGGCGTTCAGAGTTGGTAACGGTTCCGTCTTTTTCACCCCAGCCTAAAGCTGGTAAAAGCACATCTGCATATACCGTTGTGTCAGTGTCCTTGCAGATATCTGACACCACTACAAACTCACATTGTTCAAGTGCACGTTTGACTTGATCCGCATCTGGCAAGCTAACGACAGGATTTGTCGCCACAATCCAAATGGCTTTAATTTTTCCGCTTTCGACAGCTTGAAATAAATCGACTGCTTTTAACCCAGCCTTGTTGGCAATATGAGGACTTTGCCAAAACTCTTGTACTAATGCCTGATGCGCTCTGTTATCGAGGTCTAAATGTGCCGCCAGCATATTGGCTAAGCCACCAACTTCACGGCCACCCATCGCGTTCGGCTGTCCTGTCATGGAAAATGGCGCTGCGCCTAATTTGCCAATTTTTCCAGTCAGCAAATGACAATTGATAATGCTATTGGCTTTGTCCACACCACGTGAAGACTGATTGACGCCCATAGAAAATAGGCTCATGACCTTTTCTGTTTTGGCAAATTTTTCAAAGAAAATATTTAATTTTTCTAATGAAATACCTGTGCGTTCTGCAACAGCTTCAATAGATGCTTCTGATTCACTTTGTTGCAAAGCCTGAGCTAAACCTTGTGTATGACTCGCTATAAATTTAAGATCGCTATAATTATTTTTAACTAAGTACTGAAGTAAGCCGTTAAACAATGCAACGTCTTGGCCAGGTAAAATTGGCAAGTGCAAATCTGCAGCTTCACATGTACTGGTAAAACGCGGATCTATCACGACAACAAATAAATCACGTTCTTCTTTGGCTTTCATTATGCGCTGATACAGCACTGGATGGCACCAAGCAGTATTAGAACCCACCAAAACAACCATGTCAGTGTGTTCAAAGTCTTCATAGCTTGCTGGTACAAGATCTTCACCAAATGCACGCTTATGTGCCGCCACAGCCGATGACATGCAAAGCCGTGAATTGGTGTCAATATTTGCAGTACCTAAATAGCCTTTGACAAATTTGTTAACGGCATAGTAATCCTCCGTCAGCAGTTGGCCCGACACATAAAAAGCGATGCTTTCACGTCCGTAAAGATCTATACATTGCTGAAATTTTTCGGCAATCAGTGCTGTTGCTGTGTTCCAATCTGTAGCCTGACGAGTATGAAATGGTGATGTTTGACGCCCAAGCATCGGCTGTAAAACACGTGTTTCTAATCCAATCGTATCGGCTAAGTTACTGCCTTTAATGCACAGCTTGCCATAGTTTGATGGATGGTTCGCATCGCCAGTCACGCTCACTTTTTGCCCTAAAGCTGTCTGTTCAACTGTTGCGCTCACGCCGCAGCCGACACCGCAATATGGACAAGTGGTTTGCGTTGTTTTAATTTTATTTTCTGTGGAGCTATGCAGTTCCACGATCGGGATGCTATTCACTTCTGCCGGCTCCTTTTTCCAAACTCAATTAATTGAGTGTTACGACCAATTTCAAAAGATGACTAAATTATTTAAATTTAAGTTAAAACTAACTATCGTGTGGTGGCATGGATGCCACCGTTGGGCGGGGTATAGGATGTACCCTTCGCCCAACAAAGGATTTTTGTCACTTTTGATCCTTCAAAAGTGAGGCAACACCTACGCAAATACAAATTTCTTAAAAATGAAATTGCGCGGTCGTGACTATATTCTTTGATTAATAATGAATCACCCTGCTTTCTTTAATGCAAAATCCTTACCAAACAGCAATTTGTTTCGGATGCTTGAAATTGGAGTTTGATCTGAAATCAATTCTGCATACCATGCACCGTCTTCAGTATCGCCAAACAGCACAGCGCCAATCACTCTATCTTTTTGAATAATAATGCGTTTATAAATCTGACGCTTTTCATCATTCAAAATAATGTCTTCAAAATCATCCTGCGGTTCAAAGTTGCCAGCTGAAAATACATCACAGCCGCTGACTTTTAACTGCGTCGGAACCGTGGGCGCTTTGAAGGTTAAACTGCCATGTTCGGCCAGATGCGATGCACAAATGAATGCCTGTCCCCAAAGCGGTTCAACTAAACCGAAAGTTTGGCTGCGGTGTTCTATGCATTCACCCACCGCATAAATACTCGGGTCAAAGGTTTGCATGGTGTCATTCACCATCACACCGCGGCCGCAGCGCAGTCCTGCACTTTGTGCCAATGCAATATTTGGGCGAATACCGACTGCAAACACGACAAGATCTGCAGCTAATACCGTGCCATCCTGCAAACGTAATTGTGTCACATGGCCATCTTCACCCATCAACTCTTGGGTATTTGCTGCGGTCATGATTTTTATACCTTTTTGTTCAATCGCATGATTGAGCATTAAGCTGGCTTTTTCATCTAACTGACGGTCCATAATACGATCCATCAAATGCAGTACTGTGACATTCATGCCACGCTGTTTCAGGCCATACGCAGCCTCTAGGCCAAGTAAACCGCCG
Organism: Acinetobacter sp. YH16042; assembly: GCF_013417245.1. Classification (NCBI taxonomy): domain Bacteria; kingdom Pseudomonadati; phylum Pseudomonadota; class Gammaproteobacteria; order Moraxellales; family Moraxellaceae; genus Acinetobacter; species Acinetobacter sp. YH16042. The sequence goes on along the minus strand of NZ_VPEJ01000021.1, from coordinate 23,877 downwards.
CCAATCACCACTGCATTTTGCTTAGATTTACAGTAATCCAGCATGCGGTTTACATCATAAATATCACGGAAGCTGAGAACACCTTTTAAGTCAGTTCCCGGTATAGGCGGAATAAATGGCTTAGAACCTGTCGCTAAAATCAGACGGTCATAATCGATGACCAAGCCTTTTTCTGTGTATACCTGCTTGCGCGGACGGTCTATGCGTACCGCCGCATCACCTGCTACAAAACGGATATTTTTGTCTTTATACCAAGCATGTGAATGCAGCATGATATCTTCAATGGTTTTATCACCTGAAAGCACAGGTGAAAGCATAATTCGGTTGTAATTACCCCAAGGTTCTTCACCAATGACCGTAATTTCATAACGCTCTGGCGCCATATCCAGCAGATCTTCTAAGCAACGCATACCTGCTAAGCCATTGCCGACCAAAACAAGTTTCATCAACTCAGACGATGGCGCGTTATTGGTAATATAGGTTTTTTGAGCAGTTGGACTAATCAGCACACGGCCATTTTCAATTTTGCTTGGAAAAACCAAGAGTTTTTGGTCTTTATCTTCTAAGCAGCGTCCAGTAGCAAGGCTGAAATGCTGTTTATAAATGGGTGATGCCACAACACGCTCACCCTGCAAGTCACCAATAATACCGCGGGACATAACATAGGCTTGACTAAACGGATCTTGATTGCTCAGTGCATAAACCCGCTTTTCTTCACCGACACGGAATATCGCAATTTGCTGATTTTCAATCAGTGCGCCCACACCTGTATTTGGCGTAATATCTTCTAATGCACAAACATCAAACCAGTCTAAATCATTCATTTCTTTTAAAATTGTCATATTCTTCATCCTTTTTTAAACTTCTTTTAGTTCACCATCTTTCGTTTCCGCTTTAACGAGAAACCGAATAAGGATGTAAATCAAATAAAAGAAGTTTTAAATTCGTTATTCTCTTAAGCTTCAACCACTGGAATGCGTGACGAATCGCGTTCAGCTTCTGTTTTGGGTCTGATTTGACCGCGAACGGATGCAAACTGAATATGCGGATCATTTTGCTGTTCTGCTTTTGCATTCACGAAAGTCACAAAGCGTTTACGTACTTCAGGATCTTCTACAGCAGTACGCCATTCATCTTGATATGTACCCACAACATGGCTCATACGGCGTTCAAGTTCACCCGCTACGCCAAGCGAATCATTCACAACGACATCTTTCAGGTAATCTAAACCGCCTTCCATGTTGTCGCGCCATACAGAAGTACGCTGCAAACGGTCTGCTGTTTGAATGTAGAACATAAAGAAACGGTCAATGTATTTGATCAATGTTTGCGTATCTAAGTCTGATGCCAAAAGCTCTGCGTGACGTGGCTTCATACCGCCATTGCCGCATACATAAAGGTTCCAGCCCTTTTCTGTCGCAATCACGCCTACATCTTTACTTTGCGCCTCAGCACATTCACGGGTACAGCCCGACACAGCCATTTTCAGTTTGTGCGGTGAGCGAAGGCCTTTGTAGCGGTTCTCTAAAAAAATCGCCAAGCCGACTGAATCGTCCACGCCATAACGGCACCAAGTACTGCCGACACAAGATTTCACCGTACGCAGTGATTTGCCGTAGGCATGGCCAGACTCAAAACCAGCAGCAATCAATTTTTCCCAAATTTCAGGCAGTTGATGCACTTGTGCACCAAACATATCAACACGCTGACCGCCTGTAAGTTTGGTATATAGACCATATTCTTTAGCAATTTGACCCACGGCAATTAATCCGTCCGGAGTAACTTCACCGCCAGCCATACGCGGTACTACTGAATATGAACCATCTTTTTGGATATTGCCGAGGTAGTAGTCATTACTGTCTTGCAGGCCCGCATGGCTTGGTTTAAGTACAAAGTCATTCCAGCATGACGCTAGGATATTGGCTGCCGTCGGTTTACAGATGTCACAGCCTAAACCATGGCCATGCTGTTGAATCAGGTCATCAAAGGTTTTGATTTCGTTCACACGTACCAAGTGATAGAGCTCTTGGCGTGAATAAGCAAAGTGTTCACATAAATGGTTATTTACAGTTACACCTTGACGCTGAAGCTCCGATTTAAGTACTTGAGTGACTAATGGTGCACAGCCGCCGCAAGCTGTTGCAGCTTTGGTGCATTTTTTCAATGCGCCTAAAGAAGTCGATCCGTCAGCAATGGCTGAACAAATGTCTGCTTTAGAGACGTTGTTACATGAACAAATCGTTGCGCTGTCTGGCAACAGATCGACACCGCTTCCGCCCGATTTACCTGCAGATTGTGCATAGCCAGGCATGATTAGGCTTTCTGGGCTTTCTGGAACTTCTAAGCCATTCAGCATCATTTGCAGCAGGTCATTGTATTCTTTAGCACAGCCCACCAATACTGCACCTAGCAGCTTAGTTTTCTCTGCATTCACGACAATTTTTTTATAAACCTGAGCTGCTTCATCTGCATAGAAATAGCTTAAAGAATTTGGTGTCATTGCATGCGCATCGCCTACAGATGCAACATCCACACCCATCAGTTTCAACTTAGTGCTCATGTCTGCACCAGCGAAAAGCGTGCAGTTTTGTTCCATCACATGCTTTGCTGCAATACGTGCCATGTCATAGCCCGGCGCAACTAGGCCATAAATTTTATTTTGCCAAAGCGCACATTCACCAATGGCATAAATGTCAGGGTTTGAAGTTTGGCAATAATCGTTAATTACAATACCGCCACGCTCACCGATGGCTAAACCACTTTGGCGCGCTAATTCATCGCGTGGACGGATACCTGCAGAGAATAAGATGATGTCGGTTTCCAGTTCAGAACCATCACCAAACTTCATTACATGCTTCGCATTTGCACCGTCTTCAATGCAAGATGTTGCTTTTTGCGTATGGACTTTAACACCTAGATTTTCAATTTTCGAGCGTAAAACTTTACCGCCTAGATCATCAATCTGAACTGCCATTAAGCGTGGTGCAAATTCAACAACATGGGTTTCTAAGTTTAAATCACGCAGCGCTTTTGCTGCTTCCAGACCCAATAAACCGCCGCCGATCACCACACCTGTTTTAGCATTCAAGCTTGCGGCACGGATGGCATCCAAGTCTTCAATGGTACGGTACACAAAGCAGTTTTCACGTTCATTGCCTGGAATTGGTGGCACAAAAGCGTATGAACCTGTTGCGAGCACTAGCTTGTCAAAAGAAAGAATATCACCGTGATTGGTTGTGACCGTTTTATTGCGCTGATCAATTTCAACCGCTTTGGTGCTAAGGCGTAAATCTATACCGTATGCATCGGCAAAGTCGCTGCGGCATAGGGTTAAATCTTTAGCCGATTTACCGCTGAAATATTCAGTTAAATGCACACGGTCATAGGCTAAACGCGGCTCTTCAGCCAAAATGGTTAATTCAACATCATCACCTGCGTGTTCCAGTACAGATTCGATAAATTTATGGCCAACCATGCCATGTCCAATCATGATGATTTTCATATTCTTTCTCCGCAAGATTTTTTTATTTGCCCCTAAATCGCGATGTTTAGAGGCAACTTTTCAGTATTAGTTTTGAGCTTCAGCTAAATTTCGTTCATTTACAGCTTGTTCAAATAGGCGCTGTTCTTTTTCTTTATGCTCTACAGAGAAGCGGATCATCAGCACACAGCTTGCAGCGATAACCACTAGACCGCCCAACACCATAAGCGTGGTTTGAATATCCAGCATGCCTTTAAGCAAGAAGCCTGCAGCCACTGCACCTACGTTACCGCCTGCACCGATAATGCCTGCCACGCCGCCTAAAGCATCACGGTCAATGAATGGCACCAAGGCATAGGTTGCGCCGCACGCCATGTGAGTGAAGAGTGCGAATACTGTCATTGCAAGAATGGCGAAGATTGGCGTGCTCATTTGCGAGAACAGAATTAAAAACAGCCCTTCGAGCAGAATCATGGCGAATAACACTTTGGTACGGCCATCTAAGCCTTTTTTAGTCGCGACTTTGTCTGAAACAATGCCGCCTAGCGCGCGGGCAAACAGTGCAAGCAAACCAAAAATACCTGCTGCCATACCTGCTTCTTTTAATCCAAAGCTGAAGTGGTCGACGTAGTACATTGCTACAATGTTGTGAATAAAGATTTCAATACCGAAGCAAGCTGCGTAAGCGCCAAATAGAATCCATACACGGTAATTGCGCGCTGCATGCATTAGAATTGCCAAGCCGCCTTTTTTGTCACTGCCAACACTGATGCCTTGTTCGCGAAGTTCTTTAAAGTTGCCTTGCGGACAGTCTTGTGTGAACTTCCAGTAAAGCGCACCAACAATCAGCATCATCACACCCGGTACAATCAGTGCAATTCTCCAGCCCATTGCTTGCTCTACACCAAACATAACGAGTGCGCCAAGCAGTAAAGGCATTAAGGCTTGAGTTGCACCTCCGCCTGCATTACCCCAGCCTGCGGTTGCCGCATTGGCTGTACCCACGACATTAGGCGCAAACATAATGCTAGTGTGGTATTGAGTGATGACAAAGCTTGCGCCAATCGCACCGATCAGCAAGCGGAAGAAAAGAAAGGATTCATAGCTATTCGCAGAGGCCACACCAAAGACTGGGATACTGCCGACAATTAATAATGCAGTGTAGGTTTTACGCGGGCCGTACTTATCACATAAAGGCCCAACGATCAGACGAACTAAAATCGTGATCGCAACAGCGGCAATATTAATATTGGCAATTTGATCTTTCGTGAGGTGAAATTCGCCAGCAATCACTGGCATCAACGGTGCACAGGCAAACCATGCAAAGAAGCAAACAAAGAATGCGAGCCAACTCATGTGGAAGGCCCGCATTGCTGCTGAAGAAAAATTAAATAGACTTATTTTTGTGGCTTTTTTGGCATTTAAATTTGAAGACATAACCTTCTCCTGACTGAACTGAACGCATGAATTACTCGGTTATGTCGCTAACACATAACAGAGTCGATCAGAACGGACGTCGTTGGCCGTCTAACAAATTTTTAGAGTCTTCTTTGACTCAATAAGTATTAAGCACGATACGTGCCAAGTTTTTATTTTAATCGTAAATTTCATCTCTATATTTAAGCATTGAGCGCCGATCTATCCGAAAATAAGCGAATTAAGGTAAATAGATAGTCAATATGCCTATAGAGATGCGGCTGAATGTTCAAACGTGGTTCAGCCCTGCACAAGATCAGTGCACGGAAATGGTTCAATTTTAAAATGTGCATATAACCAAGCTAAAATTTAGAAGCAGATTTATATTTTGTATTGTCTTAAAATTTGGCATTTAAATTGCTTAGAAAACTCAATACGTATTTGTTTGGCTCTGTCTGAGCGTTTGCATGCCAAAACTAAAAATAGCCCTAATTGATGATGATCAAGAACGCGCTGAATTTATTCAAGCCTCATTAATTCAACATGACTTTGATGTGGTCGCCAGTTTCATGATTGATCATTTAAATATGTCATATCTGCAAAATATTCAGGCAGATGTGATTTTATTGGATATGGATCATCCACATCGCGATGTCATTGAAAGCTGTGTCAGCCAATTTGACTTACCGACTGTTCTGTTCACTAAAAATTCGAGTCTTGAAATCATCCGAAGCGCGATTGATGCGGGTGTCACGGCATATATTGTCGATGGTATTGACCCTGCACGTTTGAATAGCATTTTAGAAATTTCGATTGAACAATATAAAAAGCATAAAAAACTGCTGAATGATTTGGCTGAAACCAAGTGCAAATTGGCCGATCGAAAAGATATTGAAAAAGCCAAAGTGCTTTTAATACAAATGCATGGTTTAACCGAAGATCAAGCATTTAATTTGCTGAGAAAAAATGCCATGAGTCACCGTATGACGATGGGTGAAATGGCGCGTCGGCTGCTTGATGCGCAAGCACTGTTACAGTCTCAATTTAAGGAATAAACCATGCAAAAGCTTGAAAAAACAGATATTCAATTGGGCTATATTCCTTTACTCGACTGTGTTGCTTTGCTCTGGGCAGAACATCAAGGTTATTTTAAGGAACAAGGGTTGAATGTCTCACTGACTCAAGAACCATCTTGGGCAAGTTTACGCGACCGTCTGGCTTTTGGATTTTTAGATGCAGCGCACTGTTTATCGGCCATGCTGCCAGCATCTGTGACGGGCAAAGACCATCTCGGCATTCCCTTACAAACATCTCTTACACTCAGTACTAATTGTGCTTATATTAGTTTGAGTCAAAAGCTGTGCTATGAATTAAAGATCCATGCTTTAGATCTACCAATTAATTCAGCAGAGAAAATCGTATCTGCGATAAAACAGAATCAAACGATTCAGTTGGCGCATGTTTTTCAGCATTCGATTCATCATTATATTCTAAGAGAATGGCTGGCACTTGCAGACACAGAAATTGCTCAAACGCAAACGTTTTCAACTTTACCACCGCCTTATATGGTCGAAGCAATATCAACGCAACGAATTGATGTATTTTGTGTCGGAGAGCCGTGGAATACGCAAGCTGAAATACAAGGCTATAGTCGTATTATCGTCAATAGCCAAGATATTATTGATCATATTCCAGATAAAGTTTTGGCTTTTACCCATGATTGGGCAGAAAAACATCCTAATACCTTAAACGCAATCAATCTTGCCATCCAAAAAGCCCAAAACGATCTGCTTCAACAAACGCATTTTTCTGAAATATTTTCTTTGTTAAAGCAATATCACATCATCCGTTTTGATTGTTCTGAGCAGATTCACGTCGAGGCTTTTCATCGGATCAAAAGCATCATTCAAAATTTTGGCAAGACCCAAGCGCCACAAATTTCAGACTTTGAATGGATGATTCAAAAAATGCAGCAATACGATCAATTAAATATTGAAGATGAAAAGATTTTTGAAATAGCACAATCTTGTATTTATCAGGATGCTTTGGGCTGAAGTGATTGATATTCCATAAGACCCTATCATCTGAATAGTGGATCTTGTGTTACATCGACCATGAAACCTTGATTAGTTATGCATCTGCATCGATGGCGTGTAAGTCGATATTTTCTTCAACGAAGACTTCACGAATGCAATCCAGTATCTTTGGAATGTAATTACTATGATCCATATTGCGCACCGACAAAGAAATTGGACTATAGGCTTCCAAATCTAAGATTGGGATGTACATCAAATTTTTCATGCCAATATCACTGGCACTTTCAGGAATCAGGGAAATGCCCTCTCCTGACGCCACCAAGCCCAAAGCCATATGAATTTCACGCACTTCGGTTAAATGTTTAGGTACAAGTCCTAATTCGGTAAATATCGATTGAATGAGGGTGGAAAAATTCGGTTTAGGTGTTGTTGGGTAGGCAAAAATTGGTTCATCTAAAATTTGAGAAAGATAAATGCCTTTGTCTTTAAATTCAGCCAAATGATGGTTTTTATGAATAGCTAAACGTAGCGCTTCTTTTCTTAATAAAACACGTTTAATGGACGGATCGGTTAAGCGAAGTCGTCCAAAACCAATATCGATTCGACCGGTTTTTAAGGCTTCAATCTGGTCGCGTGTGCCACATTCTATTAGTTCAACATGAATATCTGGGTTGCGTTGTCGAAATAGATAAATAATTTGCGGCAATAATGCGTATAAAAGCGAACTGACATAACCAATGCGGACAGTTTTATCAACGGCATTAATTCGCTGTGCCATGGTTGTGGCCTGGGCGGTATGCGTCAATATCTGCACAGCATGCTCATAAAAGAACATACCTGCTTCTGTGGTTTTCACGGGTCTAGAACCACGCTCAAACAAGGTAATCCCCAGTTCTTCTTCAAGTTTTTGAATTTGGCGGCTCAAAGGCGGCTGAGCAATACATAATTTTTCTGCTGCCTTGGTAATACTTTGCTCTTCAACCACGGTGACAAAGTAACGTAAGTGCCTTAATTCCATTTATATACCTTTTAAGTATCTAAAAATACCAAAATCGCTCTAGTTAAAGATATTACATTAAATTAGGGTATATAAATAGTTGGATAGATAAGAAATACGCAAGATGTATAAGTCGATTGAAACCCTGCTCGTGGAAATCCCAACAATCCGTCCGCACAAGATGGCTGTTGCAACCATGCAAACGCAAACCCTTGTTTTGATTAAAATCACCACCGAAGATGGTTATATTGGTTGGGGTGAAGCGACGACGATTGGCGGTCTAGGCTATGGTGAAGAAAGCCCTGAAAGCATTCGTACCAATATTGAAACTTATTTTAGTCCTTTACTGAAAACCCTCACTGGTTTGAATGTTGCTCAAACCATGCAAGCCATTAAATGTAATATTAACGGCAATCGCTTTGCTAAATGTGCCATTCAAACGGCGCTACTCGATATTTTGGCGCAGCGTTTAAATCTGCCTTTAAGCGAAGTATTGGGCGGGCGCTTACGTGACAGCTTACCTGTTCTTTGGGTACTTGCGTCTGGCAATACAGAAAAAGACATTGCCGAAGCACAAAAAATGATTGCGGCAAAACGACATAATATTTTCAAACTTAAAATCGGTTCACGCCCCGTTGAAGCTGACGTTGAGCATGTATTAGCCATAAAAAAAGCGTTAGGTTCGGACATTTCTATTCGTGTGGATGTCAACCGTGCATGGTCTGAACTAGATGCCATTAAAGGCATTCAATTGTTACAAGATGGTGGTGTTGATCTGATTGAGCAGCCTTGTGCGATCGATAACATTGACGCGATGCGCCGTTTAACTCGTCGTTTTGATATTGCCATTATGGCAGATGAATCACTGATGGGGCCGCAAACGGCATATCAACTTGCGCGGCAGAATTCTGCCTCTGTTTTTGCAGTCAAAGTTGCACAGTCTGGCGGTTTAATCGAAGGCTGTGAGGTTTCTAAAATCGCCAAACTTGCGGGTATCGATTTATATGGTGGAACCATGCTTGAAGGCCCTGTGGGCACTATTGCATCGGCACATGCATTTTCTACATTTGACAATTTAGCTTATGGCACAGAGCTTTTTGGTCCATTGCTGCTAACTGAAGAAATTTTAAAAACCCCACTTCAATATCAAGATTTCGAACTCAAGATTCCGACCACAGCGGGTTTAGGGATTGAAATTGATGAAAACAAAATTGATGACTTACGTCGCAAATAACATTTAGCTAGGAGTGAGAAATGCTTTTCCAAGTACGCATGGATGTCAATATTCCATTAGATATGCCAGTCGAAAAAGCCAATGAAATTAAAGCTGTAGAAAAGGCTTATTCACAAGATCTACAACGTCAAGGCAAATGGCGTCATATCTGGCGCATTACTGGTCAATATTCAAATATCAGTATTTTTGATGTTGAAAGCAATGAAGAGCTACACAACATTTTACAAGGATTGCCCCTTTACCCTTATATGAATATTGAAGTCATGGCTTTAAATCGTCATCCCTCTTCTATTCGTAGTGATGACAGCTGATGTGATTGGATTCCAATTGTGTAACACATGATTGAAATCCATTTATCTGCTTTTTAAGTTAGTAAACATTTGAAATAAAAGATTATCTGCCTTATATAGCTGAAGTGGTTAGTCAGGTAAATAGTTTTATCGTTCTTGATGAAGGATCGTAGCATGATTGATAAAAGTACCGCTTCCTTAACAGAAGCACTGTCTCAAATTAAGGATGGATCAACCATTATGATCGGCGGCTTCGGTACGGCTGGTCAGCCTGCTGAACTGATTGATGGACTGATAGAACTTGGGATCAAAGACCTAATCATCGTCAATAACAATGCAGGTAATGGTGACTATGGACTGGCTAAATTACTCAAAGCTGGTGCTGTCCGTAAAATGATCTGTTCTTTCCCTCGCCAATCGGACTCTTGGGTGTTCGATGAATTATACCGTGCAGGAAAGATAGAACTTGAGCTTGTACCACAAGGTAACTTGGCTTGCCGTATTCAAGCGGCAGGTATGGGTCTGGGTCCAATTTATACACCAACAGGTTTCGGTACATTGTTGGCAGAAGGCAAACCTACCCTCAATTATGAAGGTAAAGATTTTGTTCTCGAAAATCCAATTAAGGCCGATTTTGCTTTAATCAAAGCACATCAGGGCGACCGCTGGGGGAACTTGGTTTACAACAAATCAGCGCGTAACTTTGGCCCCATTATGGCCATGGCGGCAGATGTGACAATTGCACAAGTTTCTGAAGTTGTTGAACTTGGTGCATTGGACCCAGAGCACATTATTACCCCTGGCATTTTTGTACAACATGTTGTGGCTGTTCAACCTGCACAGCTTGAGCAATCTGCATAAATCACGTGAGGAAAGAACCATGAGCTATACCAAATTAACCCGTGATCAAATTGCAGAACGTGTTGCACAAGATATTCCAGATGGCGCTTATGTCAATTTAGGCATTGGCTTACCCACCAAAATTTCAAATTATTTACCAACGGACAAAGATGTTTTTCTACATTCAGAAAATGGCCTTTTGGCTTTTGGTCCTCCTCCGGCTAAAGGCGAAGAAGACCCTGAATTAATTAATGCAGGAAAAGAGTTTGTCACTATGCAGACGGGTGGCTGCTTTTTTCACCATGGAGACTCTTTTGCCATGATGCGTGGCGGTCATTTAGATATTGCAGTACTAGGCGCTTTTCAGATTGCCCAAAATGGTGACTTAGCAAATTGGCATACTGGCGCGCCTGATGCGATTCCTGCTGTAGGTGGCGCAATGGATTTGGCTGTTGGGGCGAAAAAAGTCTTTATTACTACAGACCATGTGACCAAAAAAGGTGAACCGAAAATTGTCGCTGAATTGTCATACCCTGCGACAGGCCTGCAATGTGTCGATCGTATTTACACAGATCTGTGCGTCATTGATGTGACGGTTGAAGGTTTGAAAGTGATTGAAAAAGTCGAGGGCTTGAGCTTTGACGAATTACAGTCAATGACCGGTGCAAAGCTGATAGATACGACAGCATAAAGCAAAAAGTCCCTCCTTGATTAAAGGAGGGATTTAGGGAGGATTAATTTAAAAATTAACTTCCTGTAAATCCCTCCCAACCTCTCTTTAAAAAGGGGGGAGCTGAGTTTTTAGGATTTATAAAATGAAAAATGCCTATATTATTGATGCAATCCGCACCCCTTTCGGTCGTTATGCGGGCGGTTTAGCAGCAGTGCGTACCGACGACCTAGGTGCCTTACCCATTAAGGCACTGATGCAGCGAAATCCAAGTATTGCTTGGGAGTCTGTTGATGACGTGATTTACGGCTGTGCGAACCAAGCCGGTGAAGATAACCGTAATGTTGCACGAATGTCGTCGCTACTCGCAGGTGTACCTTTTCAAGTTCCTGCTACAACTGTGAACCGACTTTGTGGTTCATCACTTGATGCAATTGCGATGGCAGCCCGTGCAATTAAAGCAAATGAAGCAGACTTAATTATTGCTGGCGGTGTTGAAAGTATGTCCCGTGCGCCCTTTGTTATGGGTAAATCGGAAAGTGCTTATGGACGCAGCCAAAAGATAGAAGACACCACCATGGGTTGGCGTTTTATCAATCCAATCCTCAAACAAATGTATGGCGTGGAAACCATGCCTCAAACCGCTGAAAATGTGGCAGAACAATTCAATATTAACCGTGCTGATCAAGATGCTTTTGCCTTAGAAAGTCAGCGCCGTACAGCTGCTGCACAAGCCAATGGTTTTTTTGAGAAAGAAATCATCCCTGTCGTCATTCCACAGCGTAAAGGCGACCCACTGATAGTTGATACAGATGAGCATCCACGCGGATCGACGACAGCAGAAGGTTTAGCAAAACTCAAACCTGTGGTGAAAGCAGATGGGACGGTAACTGCGGGCAATGCCTCAGGGATCAATGATGGTGCGGCTGCACTACTGATTGCTTCAGATGATGCTGTTAATAGATTTAAGTTAAAGCCACGAGCCAAAATTATTGCAGCAACGGTGGTGGGTGTTGAACCCAAAATCATGGGTTTTGGTCCTGCGCCTGCCATCAAAAAGCTATTAGCTCAAACAGGTCTAAGCCTTGAACAAATGGATGTGATCGAGCTGAATGAAGCTTTTGCGGCTCAAGCTTTAGCGGTTACCCGTGAACTAGGTTTGGAAGATGGCGCTAAACATGTCAATCCAAACGGTGGCGCTATTGCTTTGGGGCATCCATTAGGTGCATCTGGAGCACGTTTAGTCACGACTGCATTAAATCAGCTTGAGGCAATTTCAGGTCAATATGCCCTCTGTTCAATGTGCATTGGTGTCGGTCAAGGCATCGCTTTGATTATTGAACGTGTTTAATCCTCAATAAAAGTCCTCCTTCTCATAGGGGGATTTAGGGGGATTTTTAAAATTAAGGATTCAAAACATGCCTACATTCATATCCAATGATGCTTTGATTAATTACGCAACTTTTGGTGATACCAACAAACCTGCGATTGTCTTTTCTAATTCTTTAGGCACAAAGTTCAGCATGTGGAAGCCTCAGATAGAGGCACTACAGCAGGATTATTTTGTGATTTGTTATGATACACGTGGTCATGGTGCATCTTCTGCCCCTCAAGGGCCTTATAGCCTTGATCAATTGGGTACAGATGTCATCCATTTATTGGATCATTTAAATATTCAACAGGCCATATTTTGTGGAATATCGATGGGTGGTTTAACAGGCCAATGGCTTGCAATACATCATCCTAAACGCTTTAACCATGTCATTATATGCAATACCGCTGCAAAAATTGGGCAAGAATCAGCTTGGAATGAACGTGCACAGTTAGTCCGTCAACAAGGTCTGAAACCAATTGCAGAAACGGCAGCATCACGATGGTTTACAGAACCCTTTATCCAAAGTAACACGGCAACTGTACAATCTTTGAGTAACGACCTCGGAGCTGGCAGCCCAGAAGGTTATGCAAGTTGTTGTGAAGCTTTGGCTAAAGCGGATTTACGCAATGAAATCTCGTCTATTCGCATACCGGTATTGATTATTGCAGGTCAACAAGACCCTGTAACTACAGTTGTAGATGGTCAATTCATGCAAGAACGCATCGCAAATAGCCAATTATTTGAAATTAATGCATCGCATATTTCAAACATTGAACAGCCTGATGCATTTAACCAAGCACTCATCTCTTTTATCAGTGCTTAAATCCTGCATGTTGTTCTTCGATAAAATTTAAAAAACATAAAGCCCAAATTGATTTGGGCTTTATGTTTTATGTGTTGAAAGCTTTAGGTTCTTTGCAACTCATTGACTGCTGCACCGCGTAAACTGAGCCAGTCAGAACGACGTTTAAATAATGCAGGTGCGGCAAAATTAATTTGGTCAATAAATTGTTGTAAGTCTGCATTAAGCAGTTGACCATTTTTGACCAAAACTTTTCCTGCAACCATCGTCATCACGACATCTTGGCCCTGAACCGCATGGACCAAGTTTGTATGTAAATTAAATAAACTGCCTTGGTTTATTAAAGGTGTCATGCGAGGTGTAGCGGTATTTACCACGATTAAATCTGCCTGCTTACCGACTTCGATTGAACCAATTAGCTGTTCAAGTCCTAATGCACGCGCTCCATCTCGTGTCGCCATTTGGCAAACTGACCATGAATCTAAAGCCGCTGCATCTAAATTTGAAAACTTAGCCAATAATGAAGCCGTTTTCATTTCCTCAAATAAATCTAAATTGTTATTTTCCTTTTCACCATCTGTACCTAAACCCACTGCGACGCCTTGTTTGAGCAATTGAGTCACAGGTGCAGCGCCTGAGGCAAGTTTCATATTTGAAATGGGGTTATGTGCGACCCCAACGTGATAATGTTTTAGCAGCTGAATTTCGTCATCATCTAACCATACACAATGTGCCAGCAAGCATTTTGGCACATCGAGCATGCCTAATTTTTCAAGGGTTTGAACAGGCCGCATGCCGTAACGTTTCAGATTTTCCACGACATCAAACTTACTTTCATTACTATGAGTATGAAATCCAGTTTGATAGTCCTGACACATTTTTTGGATACGACCTAAGGCCTGATCTTCTGCATAAAATAAGTGTTCTAGCCCCACCCAGACCTGAATGCGACCTTCTGCTCGCATGTGCCATCGTTGAATCAGCGCTTCATTGCTCTCTAGTGTTTCAAAATAATTATGGTCTGGATGTTCTGCGACATACGGAACCAATACAGCTCGAATCCCTAAGTCTTCGGCTACTTCGGCACTGCCATCCATATAGCGCCACATATCAACAATCGTGGTCGTCCCTGACAGTAGTGCTTCGGCATAGCATAAATAAGAAGCCAATTTTGCATCTTCGGGTAATAACACTCGGTGCATGGGATCAATAAATTGTTGTAACCAGTCCCAAACAGGTAAGCCCTCCGCGGTGCCGCGAAGTAAGCCCGAATGACAATGTGTATTGATTAAACCTGGCATCAACAATCCATCGGGATAATGCTCATGTATCGCATCTGGAAACTGCTTTAAAAGATCTTCTCGCTTCCCAATCGCTTGAATCACTTGGCCGTTGACTAATACTGCCCCATCTTGAATATAGTCTAAGGACGAATTCATGGTTAATACATGGCCTGCACTCAGTAATTTCATTCATTTGCTCCTTTGAACATTGTGTTATCGGCCAAAATTAAGGGCTGAAGGTTTTCCCAAGTGAAGCTGGTAAATTCAGTTTTAGATGTTTTTTATTACGAGAAATAAGCACTAAGACCGCAATCGTTGCCACATATGGAAGTGCAGAAAGCAATTCATTCGGCACATTTAAACCTAATGCTTGAGCATGGAACTGCAGGATCGTCACGCCACCAAATAGATAAGCTCCGAGCATTAAACGGGTAGGTTTCCATGTTGCAAAGACCACCAATGCAATCGCAATCCACCCCCGACCTGCCACCATGTTCTCAATCCACATCGGCGTATAGACTGTTGATAAAAATGCGCCACCTACTCCAGCCATAGCACCACCAAAAAGAACCGCACAGTAGCGAATCGCTAAGACGTTATAGCCCATAGCATGCGCACTTTCTGGTGACTCGCCCACTGCTTTGAGTAGCAGACCAAGGCGAGTTTTTGTGAGTACCCACCAAATAATCACAAAAGCCAACATGGACAAATACACAACATAGTTATGCTGAAATAAAATAGGCCCTAAGACAGGTATTTCACTTAAAAGCGGGATGTCTAAACCCTGTAAGCCGGGCAATGCCATGCTCACGTAGTTTTGTCCTATAAATGCTGAAATTCCGATACCGAAAATTGTGAGTGCTAAACCGCAAGCGGACTGGTTAGTACTTAAAGAGAGGGTAAAAAATGCAAAAATCAGTGCCATCAATGTGCCTGCAAGGCCACCGACCATTAAGGCACTTGCAACACTCGCATCGTACTGTGCAGCGAAGGCAAAGCCAGCGATAGCACCAACCAACATCATACCTTCTACACCGAGGTTTATGACCCCTGTCCGTTCTGCGACTAATTCACCAAGACCTGCAAAAATGAGTGGCGTTGCTGCGGCGATCGTGCCAGCTAAAATGGCTGTAATTTCAATGCTCATACATTTCTCCTCAATCTAAGCCGTAGTCGCTTGACGATCTGTCAGCGTTTTATTTTTTTTCGGTGCAAAACGATAGCGGTTTTCAATCAAGGCATCTGAAGCTAAAAGGAAAAATAACAATAAGCCTTGGAAGATACCTGTAATCGCAACCGGAAGTTGCAGCTGCATTTGTGCCATTTCCCCGCCCAAATAAATCAGTGCCATCAATAAACCTGAAAGAACGATTCCAATTGGGTTTAAACGACCTAAATACGCCACAATAATGGCTGCATAACCATAGCCAGGAGAAATGTTTGGATTTAACTGTCCAATAGGCCCTGCAACTTCACAGATGCCTGCAATCCCCGCCATCAATCCAGATAAACCTAAACTGAGCCAAATGGCCTTTTTAGATGAAAACCCTGCATATTTCGCGGCCAATGGTGCTTGCCCACTTACTTCAAGTTTGTAAGCAGTTAAACTTTTACGGATAAAAATCCCAAATATCACCACGGCAATGATCGTAATGAAAATAGATGCATTGACTCGAGTCCCTTCCCAAATTAAGGGTAATGTCGCAGACTCACTGAACATGACTGATTGTGGAAAATTCATGCCATCAGGATCACGCCACGGCCCATTGACCAGATATAAAAGAACAAATAAGGCCACATAATTCATCATGAGCGTCGTCAGGGTTTCTTCAGCATTAAAGTGCGTTTTGAGTAATGCCGGAATGAGTCCCCACAATGCGCCACCAATTGCCCCCATCAGCACCATGAGCGGCAAAATCCACCACCCCATTTGTTCGTGAAATAAAATTGCGATTCCGCCACCAAAAATAGCGCCCATGGTCAGCTGACCTTCGGCCCCGATGTTGAATAATTTGGCACGAAAACCAATGGCTAAACCCAACGCAATTAAAATCAGGGGTGAAGCTTTAATCGCAAGTTCACTTAAGCTATAGATCGAGGTTAAAGGCTCGATAAAAAAGATATACAG
This sequence comes from Acinetobacter sp. YH16042, assembly GCF_013417245.1. Classification (NCBI taxonomy): domain Bacteria; kingdom Pseudomonadati; phylum Pseudomonadota; class Gammaproteobacteria; order Moraxellales; family Moraxellaceae; genus Acinetobacter; species Acinetobacter sp. YH16042. The sequence goes on along the minus strand of NZ_VPEJ01000021.1, from coordinate 7,325 downwards.
CGCATTGAGCGGATCAACACCTAAGGCTAAAAATAACAGACTGCCCACCACCAACATTGCCAAAAGCGCAATAATCGGAGACAGCCATTTCATCATTTGAGAGGGATGCTCTCTAGGTTCTAATAAATGCATGGATTTATCCTTTCATTGCTAGGCATGTGCCTGATTCAGAGACATTTCTGTAGAGTTTGAAGTATTGGAAATACCCGACATCAATAGACCAATTTGCTCGGCATTGGTATCCGTGGTTTTCATCGGTTTTGACAATTGCCCTGCGGCAAGTACACAAATTCTGTCGCTAATCTCAAACAGTTCTTCTAATTCTTCAGAGATCACCAATATTGCAACCCCTTGTCGTGATAGATCGATCAGGGTTTGTCGAATAAACATCGCTGCGCCTACATCAACGCCCCATGTTGGTTGCGATACAATCAGCACTTTGGGGTTTTGTAGAATTTCACGTCCGACAATGAATTTCTGTAAATTCCCACCCGAAAGTGACCGAGCTTCAGCATCAGCACCTGAAGCTTTGACGCCAAACTTTTCAATACACTGCTCTGCAAAGGCTCGCATTTTTGTAAAATTGATTAGACCCCAATCGGTTAATTCTTTACGAAAAGCGGTTAATAAACCGTTTTGTGACAGTGTCATATTTGGAACAGCACCTCGGCCCAAACGCTCTTCTGGTACAAAGCCCAACCCTTGATCACGGCGCAGTCCTGCACTTTGCAGAGAAATATCGACACCTTGAAAAACAATGCTGCCTTTTTTTGAAACTTGCTCACCTGAAAGTAAGGACAGTAGTTCCGCTTGACCATTGCCCGAAATACCTGCAATTCCTAAAATTTCACCGCCATACAAATCCAGTTGGATATGTTTAAGCGATACTCCAAATGGATCTTCGGATTCGTAATTCAAATCATCAACAGAGAAAAGCTGTTCTTTTTGACCTGAAAAATCCACATGCTGGTAGGTTGGCAAATCTCGACCAATCATTAAACGAGCTAAGTCACTGGTTGACTGATTTTTTGGATAGACATGTCCTGTCACCAGACCGTTTCTTAAAATCGTCGCTTCATCACAAAGTTCTTTAATTTCATGCAATTTATGACTGATATATAAAATAGATACGCCTTGAGAAGCGAGTAATTTCAAGGTCTTAAATAATTGTTTGACCGCCTGAGGTGTGAGTACCGATGTTGGCTCATCTAAAATGATTAAAGACGGATTTTGTAATAAACAGCGAATAATTTCGACGCGTTGACGTTCACCCACCGACAAAGAAAAGACTTCACGACGCGGGTCTACTCGTAATCCATATTGTTCAGACACGGCAACGATACGTTCATGCAATTGTTTTAAATCTACTTTTTCATCGAGTCCCAACAGAATATTTTCAGCAACGGTTAAGGTTTCAAATAGTGAAAAGTGCTGATAGACCATACCAATACCCAGCTTTCTTGCAGCTGATGGGCTATCAATATTGACCTCTTTGCCATTCCAAATGACTTGGCCTTCATCTGCACGTGTTGCCCCATAAATGATCTTCATCAGGGTACTTTTACCCGCACCGTTTTCTCCCAAAATGGCGTGGATTGCACCGGGCTGAACCGTTAAATGAATTTGATGATTGGCTTTGAGTGAGTTATAGCTCTTGCAAATATTAATGAGCTCAAGACGAGGAATGACATTTTTATGCTCAGCTCGATCGAATGGGTTTGCAGGTTCTTGTTGAAATGCATTCATAACTTAAGCTCTCTTCAACGTAAATTTATAGGACCAAAAGTGAGATGCACTTTTGGTCACAGCTTGTATGTTTCAAAATTATTTAGGTAAAACCCCTTCTACGCCCTTCACGTAATAATTCATTTTGTTAAGATCTGCATCAGTCATGTTTTTACCTTGAGCGAGCGCTAAACTGCCATCTTGTTTATATACAGGGCCTGCAAATGGATGTAATTTTCCAGTTTGAATTGCTGCTTGTACGCCTAAGGCTTTTTGCTTAACAGCAGGTGCTAAAAATGGTGCAAAGGCTTCAATTTTGACCGCATCTTGTTTCACGCCGTACCAGATTGCACTTGGTTTCCATGTTTTATTTGCAACTTGCTGCATGACTGGGGTATAGATTTTTTCCCAGTGCAACACTGAAGCCGCCAATTGTGCTTTAGGTCCAAACTTGCTCATATCTGAGTCCCAACCAAAGGCATATACGCCTTTTTGTTGTGCTGCTTGCACCACGGCTGGAGAATCCGTGTTTTGCATCAACACATCAGCTTTTTGAGAAATCAATGCTAGAGCTGCATCACGTTCTTTACCTGGGTTAAACCATGAATTGACCCAAATCACTTTGGTTTTAATTTTAGGATTGACGCTTTGTGCGCCACGTGTGTAAGCATTGATATTGCGTATAACTTCTGGAATTGGAAATGAACCAACGACACCTAAGATGTTGCTTTTCGTTTGCTGTCCTGCAACCACGCCAAGCATGTATGCACCTTCATAAGTACGTACGTCATAAACCCCTAGATTTTTGCCCTGTTTATAGCCTGTCGCATGCATAAAGACGGTATTTGGAAATTGTTTTGCCACTTTTTCCATTTGGTTCATATAACCAAAAGACGTCCCAAATATGACTTTATTGCCTTGTTGCGCTAAGTTTCGGATCACACGTTCGGCATCGGCGGTTTCAGGGACATTTTCAATATGTGTGGTTGTATATTTTCCAGCTAAGGCCTTTTGAGCTTTAATGCGCCCCTGATCATGTGAATAGGTCCATCCATGATCACTAGTTGGGCCAATGTATACAAAGGCTGCTTTATCTGCGGCGTGTAGCTGAGTCATCAAGCCTGCACCACAGAGACCTGCTGCGCTAAATACCAGTGCCATTTTTTTTAAACGGGTTACAAAGCTTTTCTGTTGCATCATTTCATTCCACCTAAAATATTAAAACTTGATCTAATTTATAAAAAACTAAAATTATTCTGCATAAATGCGATTTTCTGTTTATAGTTAGCAAATATCGTTCCAATATTTATTTTAAAATAAAAATATATTTTAAATAAAATTGCACGATTAAAACAAAGGTGAATTTATATATAAATCGAATCCATGAAATTTATTTAAAAGAGTATTATTTAATAACAAATCGATTTTATATTGATCATAAAAAAAGCCCTATCGGGCTGAACGAAGGGCTATAAAAGGAAACCAAGAAATTAGAATGAGAGATTAAGTGATTTTTTCCAATACAGATTGTTCTTCAAGACTTAAATCATAAGCCTGCTGATACATTTGTTCCATGTGTTCACCTGCCGTACAGGGTGCATAACGGTAAATTTCACCATCTTTCACCGTTCCTGGTAAGGCATTGATTGGCGTCATGTAATTCGGTCCATAAAAAAATGGAATCGAATACCGAGACTGACCTTTTGAAAATAAATTTCTAACACGATGTGGATTTGATTTGTACAAGTCATTACTCCAACGTGGGATCAGATCGCCTAAATTGACAATAAATGTATCTTTGATCGGTGGCGCTGCAACCCATGTCCCATCTGGTAAACAAACTTCCAGTCCGCCACATTCATCTTGCGCTAAAATTGTGATAGATCCCCAATCAGTATGTGCTCCAACGCCAAAGCTATATTCATCTGCACCGACAGGATGCGGTGGATAACAGAGCATTTTTAGGGTAATCATGGGGTCGATACAACAGTCATCAAAATAGCTTTCATCTAAAGACAAGGACAGTGCTAAGAGTTGCATAATGCGCTGTGCTAGGCCATTTAGCTGTGTTATATACTCCTGACAAAACTGTTCCATTTCAGGTACTTCAGCACTCGGCCATTGATTAATGCCATAACCCTGATATTTGGCTAAAACATAGGGATGATCTGTAGGGTAATTTTTAGCACAGTAGAAACCTTCCTTAATATCTGGCTTTGCGCTGTAGTCTGACTTTTGCGCTGCAAGCTGTTCAAAGCCCAGATGGCTATCATTCAAACTTTGATCATATTTAAGTTTGGTTCCCAATGGCAATGCAAAGATTTTAGCTGCCAATTCAAACTGACGTTGAATCAACGCAGATGATATTCCATGATTTTTTACATAGAAAAAACCTGAACTGGTTGCTGCCGCTCTTAACTTTTCTACTACATCCGAGATATTGGCTGAGGAAGGCGTCAATGCCTGCGCTAAATCAATTACGGGAATACTCATAATCACTCGACCTATGTAGAGCAAGTTGCCTCTCTTGCAACTTGCAATTTTTAAAATGTAGTGTTTATCAAATTTTTATTTAGGCAGTGACCCATCTACACCTTTGACATAGTAGTTCATTTTAGACAAATCGATATCCGTCAATGTTTTGCCTTTTGCGACCAGTAGACTGCCATCTTGTTTATAAATCGGTCCTGTAAATGGATGTAATGCCCCAGCACGTAATGAATCACGAACTGCAATGGCTTTGGTTTTCATTGCAGCCGTCGTTTCTGGGCCAAAATTTTCAATATTTACAGCACTTTGTTTTACGCCATATTTGATCGCCGAAGGCTTCCATGTATTTGCCGCGACTTGTTTCATCACAGGTTCATAGATTTTTTCCCAATGTAGCACTGCCGCTGCAAGGTGTGCTTTCGGTCCAAATTTACTCATATCTGAGTTCCAGCCAAATGCATACACCCCTTTTTGTTGTGCGGCTTGTACTACAGCAGGTGAATCGGTATTTTGCATCAACACATCTGCTTTTTGAGCGATTAATGCCAATGCTGCTTCACGTTCCTTACCCGGGTTAAACCATGTATTGGCCCAAATTACTTTGGTTTTGACCTTCGGGTTTACACTCTGCGCGCCCAAGGTATAGGCATTGATGTTTCGAACGACTTCGGGAATTGGAAATGACGCGACAACACCAATGGTATTGGTATTGGTTTTTTGCCCCGCAACCACACCAAGCATATAAGCACCTTCATAAGTTCGAAGTTCATACACACCTAAATTTTTCCCTTGTTTATAACCAGTTGCGTGCATAAAGACTGTTTTAGGAAATTGTTTCGCAACTTTTTCCATCGAGTTCATATAACCAAAGGATGTACCGAAAATGACTTTGTTGCCTTGTTGTGCCAAGTTACGGATAACACGCTCTGCATCGGCAGTTTCAGGTACATTTTCGATATACGTGGTTTTATATTTTCCAGCTAAAGCTTTGTCTGCCTTGATGCGCCCTTGTTCATGTGAATATGACCATCCGTGGTCACTGGTTGGACCCAAATATACAAAAGCGGCCTTTTCCGCTGCATAAGATTGACTCAAACCCAGCATACCAACTGTCGAGAAGACTAAAATCGTTTTGACCAATGCTTTTAATTTAAAAATCATTCTATTTCCCCACAGTGTTTAAAATATATTTGATGCGATACAATTTAAAATGAAGGATATATTTTAAAATAATTGTTTTGATTATAAATAGCATTATTTTCTAAATTTAATAATCACATATTTATAATACAAAGGTCCTCAACACTTATTGATGTTCGCCATGCAATAAATAAGTTGCTTTAGCTGTTTGGTCTATTGCTAAGTTTTTGAAGATTCTTTCTAAAAATTAGAACAGGAAAAACTACTCTTAAATAAATACATGCTTCTTATAAAAAAATTATAGGTATTCAACCTAAATATTGCTGAAATCAGCTTTAAGTTGCATTTTTTTAAATTTCAGTGGTATGGAAATTGCTCAAAATCCATTATTTCTTTGATCAGGATTTTGTTATGACTATAGTATGGATAAAAAATCCGCTTGCGGTATTTACTGCCAATGATCAGGACGCTCGTGGTGGTGTACTGATTTCTCAAGGAAAAATTATTGAGCTGGTTGGGCTAAATGCGCTGCCCCGTCAAGCTTATGACGAAATATTTGATGCAAAAGATTTGGTTATGCTCCCAGGTCTGATCAATAGCCATCATCATTTTTACCAAACCCTGACACGTGCGTGGGCACCCGTGGTCAATGCACCATTATTTCCATGGCTAAAAACTTTGTACCCAATTTGGGCAAAATTAAACCCAGAACAATTACACTTGGCGACTCAAGTGGCTTTAGCAGAATTATTACTGTCAGGATGTACCTTTGCTGCGGATCATCATTATTTATTTCCAAATCAACTAAACCGTGCCATCGATGTACAAGTCAATGCAGCACAAGACTTAGGTATACGAGTGATGCTTACTCGTGGTTCGATGAGTTTAGGTGAAGATGCCGGCGGTCTTCCTCCGCAGCATACCGTTCAAGACATGGACATCATTTTAAAAGACTCTGAACGTTTAGTATCGAAATATCATCAACGGCAGGAAGACGCCATGGTGAATATTGCCCTTGCTCCTTGCTCGCCTTTTTCAGTGACACAAGACATCATGCGTGAAAGTGCCAAACTTGCAGCAGCACTGGATGTGCGTTTACACACCCATTTGGCAGAGACCATAGATGAAGAACATTTCTGCCTTCAGAACTTCGGCATGCGCACCGTCGACTATCTGGAAAGTGTGGGTTGGCTAAATGAACGTACGTGGTTGGCACATGGCATTCATTTTAATACCGAAGAAATTCGACGTTTAGGTCAAGCCAAAGTAGGCATTTGTCATTGCCCGCATTCCAATATGCGCTTGGCTTCTGGTATCTGTCCAACACTCGATTTAATCCAAGCAGGAAGCAAAATTGGTTTAGGCGTAGATGGCTCAGCATCAGGTGATGCATCAAACCTACTCCTTGAAGCGCGTCAGGCCATGTACTTGCAGCGCTTAAAATATGGCGCAGAAAAGATTACACCTGAACTTGCCTTGCGCTGGGCAACACATGGCTCTGCACAGCTGTTGGGGCGTGAGCAACACCTAGGACAACTTGCTGAAGGTTTCCAAGCTGATTTTGCATTTTACCGATTAGATGACATACGTTTTTCAGGCTCACATGATCCGATCGCGGCTTTGCTACTCTGTGGTGCTGACCGTGCTGAACATGTCATGGTCAAAGGCGATTGGGTCGTCAAAAATCAAAGCTTGGTTAATGTTGATGTCGATGAACTTCAGGCCAAACACCGTGTAGTAGCAAAAGCCTTGCTTGCGGCATGATCAAAAAGACCGAAGTATTGGAGTCCTTCGGTCTAAACTGTTAATTTTGGCGATACTTTTAATGCCCAAATATTAGTGCTTAGGGTGTGTTGACATTTACAGCCGATAAATTGAGCTAAAGAGGCAACCATATAAATATACAAGCTAAAGCAACAGCGCTTTGATAGTTACGTTTTAGCTTATCGTATCTTGTGGCAATTCCTCTA
>NZ_VPEJ01000020.1:0-57409 GCF_013417245.1 Acinetobacter sp. YH16042 | reverse complement strand
AATAACAGGATACTTCCACTTGGGAGATTTAAAGAGCTTTGTTGCACAAAGATTTAAAAATTAAGATTTCCCATATCTACTCAAATTTAAGTGACAATTTGGATATGAGGTTGGCCTAATTCCGTAAGTTTATTTCACCGCTACACGTGCATGAATTTCGTTGACTTGACTGTCAAACTTTCTAGCATTCAGTTTATCGCCTAATAATTTCATGCAATGCATCTTGGTTTCGACCAAACTTCGGCGATGATAGCCTGACCATTTTTTCCATATTGTTCTTCCTAAATGTTTAACTGTTCGAAGTAATTCATTTCTCTCCTGAGTATGAGCTTTTGTATCTTTCCAAGGTTTCGCATTTTTTCTTGGTGGAATCACTGCATGCGCTTGCCGATCTGCAATGACCTGACGGCATTGCTTGATGTCATAAGCTCCATCGGTATAAACAGCGTCAATTTGCTCACCTTGTGGAATCTGATCGAGTAAATCACCAAGTACCTGTGAATCACTGACATTGTTTGTCGTGAGCTGAAGTGCCCGTATTTGCAAGGTTTCAGCATCAATACCAATGTGGAGTTTACGCCATTGGCGAAGATATTCGGGCTGATGCTTTTTACGTTTCCATTCACCTTCACCTAAAAACTTTAATCCCGTGGAATCGACAAGTAGATGGAGCCTATCATTACTTTTTTGATAGCTAATTTGAATATCAATATGTTTTTGTCTTCTACAAAGCGTAGTGTAATCTGGAGCTGTCCAATCTAATCCGCAAAGTTTAATTAAGCTTTGAGCAAAGCCAGTAACCATGCGTAGAGTGAGTCTAAATAGAGATTTGATCATCAAACAGCATTGAATCGCTATGTCGGAGTAGGTTTGACTTCGACCTTGTTTGCCTTGTGGTTGTACATACCATTGTGTTTTTGGATCGAACCAAATAGCAATATTCCCACGATTAATGAGAGCTCGGTTATATGCGGGCCAATTGGTTGTGCGATAGATTTTGTGTGTAGGCTTCTTCATTTGGAAATTATATTGCCGAAGAAGTCCTTAAGAACAGCTTTGTGCAACAAAGCCCAATCGAATTAGACGGCATTCTGCAAATGGCTGGTTAAGCCCTGAAGCTTTTGAACAGAATTATTTTAAGAATTTAGAGGGATCGATTGTCCATGATACTGTCTAGGATCAGAATAAATTTAAATCCCCAATACAACTTGATATGGTTTAAATCCATCAAGCACAGCCTCAGAAACTAATTGGATAAATGCTTCAGTTTTACCATAAGCCATCCATTGATCTAAAGCTTCATAGTAAGCCAAACGATTTTCTACTGTAATCACACAAGGCGGATATCCAGCTTTAAGTAATTCGAGATTCATCAATAAGCGTGATGTACGACCATTCCCATCAATAAATGGATGAATGCCTACAAAGTCTGCATGTACTTTAGCTGCACGTTCAATAGGATGTAGCTTATGTGCCTCAGTATTGTACCAATCGACAAGCTGAGCCATTTTATCATTCAACAGTGTATAGTCGGGTGGGTTAGTCGTAGCACCTGAAATCAACACGTTTTGTTGGCGATAACGTCCTGCATTGTCATCATCGATATTTTTTAGAATGAGTTGATGGATATTACGAATCTGCCATTCAGAAAAAGGTTCTTCTTTACGAATAATATCTTCAACATAATAGATCGCATTTCTATGGTTAATTGCCTCGAAATGTTCTCGTAATGCTTTTCCACCAACGGTAATGCCTTCCAAAACCACTTTTGTTTCTAGCAATGTCAGTGTATTGCCTTCAATTGCATTTGAATGATATGTCCAGCGAACAATAAGATCTTCTTGTAGATTTTTTACAATTGCAGGAGAAAGAGGACGATGCTGATCTAATTTTGTTTTTAAAGCATCTATATTGTCAAACATAACTTTCACCCTGAAGTTGTACTCTTGAATGATACATGAAAAAAACAAATATAAAAAAGGAATGTTATAACATATCTTTTAATGTTGAATGCATACGTGTTAAAATCGGGACACCATTTTAAATCCTGTTAATGGATTTGAACAAAATAAATTTTGTGATTCAATGCACTAAATCTAATTTGGGTAAAAAATGGGTACAGGAAAAATGCTATTGGCTTTATGGTTCACTAAATCAATAGCTTAGGAGTTGAGTTTAATTGACGCCATCTCCACCAAAATTCAAAAAAGTCGAACCTTCGGGTTCGGCTTTTTTTATGATTAATTAAAAACATTTTTTGGTACAACAATGACTCAAGTCCAGCTTCAAGAACTGCAAAAACAACTCTGGAATATTGCCAATACTTTGCGTGGTAAAATGGGGGCAGATGAATTCCGTGATTACATTTTGGGCTTGATCTTCTACAAATATTTGTCTGAAAAAATTCAAAATAATGCCAACGAAATTTTGGCGCCGGATCAAATTAAGTTTACAGAATTGGTCGAAGATACTGAAAATAATCATGCATATTTGAGTGCTGTTCGTGAAGAATGTCTTGCCAGTATGGGCTATTTCTTAGCGCCACAAGAATTGTTCCACAGTATGGCAACATTAGCTCGAGCAAAAAAATACATTTTGGATGATGTAATTAAAACCCTTAAGGCAATTGAGCAAAGTACATTGCGTACAGATGCGGCCGATGATTTTTCACATTTGTTTGAAGACATGGATTTAAGTTCGACCAAGTTAGGTAATACGCCAGATGACCGCAATGAGCTGATTAGCCGTGTGATCGTACATTTAGACGATATTAATTTTGATCTATCGAATACTGAGTCTGATATTTTAGGCGATGCTTATGAGTTTCTCATTGGTGAATTTGCTTCAGGTGCTGGTAAAAAAGCAGGTGAGTTTTATACACCGCAAATGGTTTCGACTTTGCTTGCAAAACTTGTCACCTTAGGTAAAGAACGTCTACGCAGTGTATATGACCCGACTTGTGGTTCAGGATCTTTATTGCTACGTGTAAAGCGTGAAGTTGGTGATGTGGATGCGATTTATGGTCAAGAAATGAATCGTACGACATATAACTTGGCGCGCATGAACATGATTTTGCATGATGTGCATTATTCAAAGTTTGAAATTAAGCAGGAAGATACTTTAAAACGTCCACAGCATATGGAACTGAAATTTGATGCGATTGTAGCGAATCCACCATTTTCGGCAAAGTGGTCTGCGAGTGAGTCATACTTAAGCGATCCGCGTTTCCGTGATTTTGGCAAGTTAGCTCCAAGTTCTAAGGCAGATATGGCGTTTTTACAGCACATGCTTTATCAGTTAGATGAAAATGGGACTTTGGCGATTGTACTGCCGCATGGGGTTTTGTTCCGTGGTTCGAGTGAAGGGCATATTCGTAAGCATCTAATTGAAAAGTTAAATGTGATTGATACGATTATTGGTTTGCCTGCCAATATTTTCTATGGCACGACTATTCCGACTTGTGTGTTGGTGTTGAAGAAAAACCGTGAGCATAGCGACAATATTTTATTTATTGATGCGAGCAACGAGTTCGATAAGCAAAAGAATCAAAACAAGCTCTTGCCTGAGCATTTAGATAATATTGTTGGTGCATTTGAAAATCGTCAGAATATTGAAAAATATGCATATGTGGCAAGTTTGCAAGAAGTTGCTGACAATGATTTCAATTTGAATATTCCTCGTTATGTCGATACTTTTGAAGCAGAAGAAGAAATTGATTTAGATGCAATAGCGAAACAGCTTCAAGCCTTAGAAGTGAAAAGTCAAAAGACTGATGCAGTGATTGCGAGCTTCTGTAAGGAATTAGGCATTGACTCTCCGTTTGCGGAGGTGAAGTAATGACTTCACCTAAATTACGGTTTAAAGAGTTTGATGGGGATTGGAGTAAGGTTAGTTTAGATAAAATTTCTAAGGTTTTTGATGGGACGCATCAAACTCCCAACTATGTAGAGTCAGGCATCAAATTCGTTAGTGTTGAAAATATTCAGTCACCTTATGACAGTGATAAATTTATTACTGCAGAAGCATTTAAAAAAGACTTCAAAAATAAGCCTCAACTAAACGACATTTTAATGACGCGCATTACGGCTGGTGAAATTGGTGCTACGGCTATCGTTAATGACAGTGAACCATTAGCATATTACGTTAGTTTAGCTTTAATTAGACCTAAAGCTAATGTAAGTACACCATTTCTGAATCAATACATAGGAACACCTTTTTTTAAAAATGAGTTACACAAACGAATTATCCATGTAGCTTTCCCTAAAAAAATTAATCTAGGTGACATTAATGAGTGTTTAATATCATTGCCTAACAAGCAAGAGGAACAAATCAAAATCGCTTCTTTTCTTTCAGCAGTGGATGAAAAGATTAGCCAACTGACTCAAAAATATGAGCTACTTAGCCAATATAAACAGGGTATGATGCAAAAGCTGTTTAGTCAGCAGATTCGTTTTAAAGCGGATGATGAGAGTGAGTTTGGTGAGTGGCAGGAAACTACGTTAGGTGAGGTAGTTAAATTTTCCAATAGTAAGCGTATTCCATTAAGTGAAGGCGAAAGACAGAAACGACAAGGCGATTATCGTTACTATGGTGCATCAGGCGTAATTGATTATGTTGATGATTACTTGTTTGATGGAGAATATATTTTGATTGGGGAAGATGGAGCTAATATTTTGACCCGTTCATCACCACTAGCCTTTATTGTGGAAGGGCAATTCTGGGTAAATAATCATGCCCATATTTTTCAGTCTAAACAAGGAAATAATTTATTCTTAGCAACTTATTTGGAAAGTTTAAATTATGAAAAATTCAACTCAGGCACAGCACAGCCAAAATTAAATTTAGAAAATTTAAAGAAAGTATCAGTAATTAATCCTTGCCTAGAAGAACAAACTAAAATCGCTAATTTTCTGACAGTGATTGACCAAAAAATTGAAACTGTTGCACAGCAAATTGAACAAGCCAAACAATGGAAAAAAGGCTTGTTACAGCAGATGTTTGTCTGATTGTTTATAAGGTTTTATAAAATTCCTGCATTTATTCAAATGTGGGAATTTTTTTATTTAAGAAAGTACTGAAGGATTTCTTAAAGAAAAAACAGTGATCTGTATCATCAGTTTAGGTGTTTATTTGATGAATTTAAAAGATTGAAAAATATAATAAATCTATTAGAATCAAAAGATATACATACCAATAGTTAAAAACTGAGCAGTATTATAAATGTCGACCCAAAAAGAACTCGAACTCGAAAACCAATTTATAGCGCATTTAACAACTTTAGGGTACGAACGTGTTCAGTACAGAAACGAAACAGCTTTACTCCTAAACTTAAAAAATCAAATAGAGAAATTTAACGCACTGACTGCGCCACTTACACATGAGCAATGGGAACAGGTGTGGAATTACCTGAGCAGTGAACATACGATTTTTGGCAAAGCCAAACTTTTACGTGGTTCATATCAGCTTAAACATGATGACGGTACGACCCAAACACTGCGCTTTTTAAGTGATGATGCAGCAAAAAATATTTTTCAAGTGACCAACCAAGTGACGGTCCAATACGGTGAGAGTGGTACAGAAACCAGCCGTTTTGATGTAACGTTATTGATCAACGGTTTTCCATTAGTACAAGTTGAACTTAAACGCAGTGGCGTAGAAATCGCACAAGCGTTTCACCAAGTGCATAACTATAGTAAAGATGCCTATACCTCTGGACAAGGTTTGTTTGGCTATATACAGCTCTTTGTCATTAGCAACAGCGTAAATTGCTTATATTATTCACACGGTACGCCACTATTTGATTTTACATTTCCATGGGCCGATGAAAACAACAAAGCAATTAATGATTTGAGTAAATTTACCGAAGCATTTTTAAACGCCACACATATTACGAAAATGATCAGTAAATACATCGTTCAGCATCAAACAAATGAATGCTTAATGGTGCTACGACCTTATCAAGTCTATGCAGTTGAAAACATGATTCAGCATGTGAAAACCTCAACCGATCATGCCTATATTTGGCATACAACGGGTTCGGGTAAAACACTCACGGCATTTAAAGCCAGTGAAATCATGCGTCAGTTGCCAGAAATAGAAAAAGTAATTTTTGTTGTGGACCGCAAAGACCTAGATAATCAAACCACTAAAGAGTTCAATGCCTTTGTTCCCGACTGCGTAGACCAAACGACCAACACCAAAACATTGGTCGAACAGCTCATCGGTAAACGGCTGAACTCACGAAAAAATGAAAGCAATATACTCACAGATAAATTGGTCGTGACGACCATTCAAAAGCTGAATAACGCAATTACACTCCCTAAATTCAGAGAATTGATCGCCGATTTGGCAGATAAAAAAGTCGTATTTATTTTTGATGAATGCCACCGCAGTCAATTTGGTGATACTCACCAAAATATCAAACGCTTCTTTAAACAGGCGCAAATGTTCGGTTTTACAGGCACGCCTATTTTTCCTGTGAACTGTCAAAGCATTGGTGGCGTGAAATACACCACAGAATATCTATTCCCTAAACGACTGCATAAATATGTGATTGTCGATGCGATAGCAGATAAAAATGTTTTACCATTTCAAATTGATTACGTAGGACAATTTACCGCTCATCAGGTGAATGCAGGTGATGAAAAAATACAAGGCATCGATACTAAAGAACTGTATGACAACCCTGAGCGCTTAGAAAAAATTGTACGTTATATTTTAAAAAATCATGACAAAAAAACTGCAAAACGCGAATTTTGTTCAATGTTTTGTGTCAGCTCAGTAGATGTCCTGCTTCAATATTATGCAATATTTGCCAAAGTCCAAGCAGAGTTGGTTGCAGAAGCGGACAAGAAGGAAGAAATTTATACCCCTTTAGTGATTGGTACGATTTTTTCTTTTGGAGCGCAGGACACGACAAACGACGCCAATGACTCCACAACAGGTACGATTTCTGAAGAAGAACTTGAACAGCCGAGTCAAGTTGATATGGGGCGTAAAGCGCAACTTGAACGGATCATTGCAGAATTTAATACGCGCCATCTGACTAGCTATAACTGTGACGAAGGATTTTATGAATATTATAAAAATCTAGGTGATCGCGTTAAGTACTTCAAAGTCCCTAAACCACCTAAAGAAGTTGGGGAGCTGAAAGGGCCACCAATTGATTTGCTGTTGGTGGTGAATATGTTCCTGACTGGGTTTGACTCATTGCCGCTCAATACGATTTATGTCGACAAGAACTTAAAATATCACGGATTAATTCAGGCTTTTTCGCGTACAAACCGTATTTACAAACCAACTAAAGCTTTTGGTAATGTCGTGTGTTTTAGAAATTTAAAGCAGGCAACAGATAAAGCTCTTTCTACTTTTGCAGACGACCAAAATTTTGAGCAAGTGATTGTGCCACCGTTGGATCAACAATTAGCAGAATTTAATAAGTGTGTTAGTGAATTAAGAAAAATAACACCTGAGTGTCAGTCAGTAGATGATCTAAAACTCGAAAGTCAGCAGTTGCAGTTTATTCAAGCTTTTCGTGATGTGATTCGTCTACATTCACAACTGAAAATGTATACAGACTTTGATGTTGATAAAGCAGTTATAGTGCCGCAAGAACTTGAGGACTATAAATCTAAATATAAAGATTTGTATGACAGAATAAATAAAGGTACAGCGGTTGAAAAAGATTCAGTGCTACGTGACGTGAATTTTGCTTTAGATTTTATTATTAGTGATTATGTAAATCAGGATTATATTTATACATTATTAAATATGATTGCTGCTGCGCCACCGTCCTCGATTCAAAGAGCGAAACAGCAGCAACAACTCCAATCTTTACTCAGTAATGACCGAAAAATGTATAAAAAAATGGATTTGATTCAGAAATTTATTGATGAACAAATGCCACGAATGCTGAATGGCCAAAGTGTTCAAGATGCATTTAAGCAGTTTTGGGATGCAGAAAAACAGCAAGCCTATGATGTCTTTTGTAAAGATGAAAATCTTGTGATGGATGAGTTTAAAAAAGTGGTTCAACGATTTGATTTTACTGAACGTTTTCCGCACGCACATGAAATTCGGCCATTGCCAAAAAACAAGCCTTCAGCACTGGTGAGTAAAGTCTATTTTGAGGGATTGCATCAGAAAACCAATGCGATTTTAGAAAAATATGATTTACGGATTTAAACGTTAAGCTAAGTTATGAAAAATATTTGCTTAAAAGGAGGGTTCTTTTTTTATGGAATTTAAGAACCTTATCCTGTTTATTCAATAATTGTATGATTAAATTTCTTAGAATAAATATGATTTAAAAACAAATCACAAAGTGAGGCGAAAATTAAATTTCGCGCCAAACTTCATTCTTATCTTTCAATGAAATCATAAAGTTAAATTTGTCATCATTACTTACCAAAAGGCCTTCTGGCGTTTGCATAATCACTTTTAGAACGGTACCAGTTTCAAAAACCAAAGGACTGCAATTTTCTTTATTTAATGTAATTGGTTTGAGTAATTCAACAATTGCACTTTCCATTTTACTTCCCCAAGCATAGGTTGTTAATTGAACTTAGCATATTATTGGTGAAGAAACATGTTTTGTAAATGACGTGAGCTACATCGCAGAAAATATTTTAGAGAATTCCATAACTTAAGTTTAAATAATGGTTAAATAATTTATGGATTTTAATTTATTGATATCAAAGAAAATTTATAAAATTACAAATTTTTTAAGTGTATCTGTATGCTTAAGATGCGTTTTTTGTTCCACAAACAATGACCAAATCATCAATATGACTTGATCAATAAAGGAATTTAAGGCAATTTTCAGTTTTCATGCTTAAGCTAACAGAATGATGTGTCGTCTTGTATTTGATTGTTAAATTTCAGATTAAACAGCGTTAAATATTCAATCCGAATAACAAAATTGATGAAATAAAACTTATCATCAGCAACTCAAACTAAAAACAAAGATTTAGGGAAATGTAGGGCCAATGTTTAAATCGTTTTTTCCAAATCCAAAATGGTTTTTTGGATCATTCCTTCTATGGTTCGTAATCAATATTGTCTTGTGGTATAGCGGTGGTAATAGTTGGGGTACGATATTTGGTTTACCTGCAAATTATCATATTGCAGAACTACCTATTGGTGTCAGCCGATTTTGGAGTCCCAAATTTTTATGGTTCTATGTTTGGTTTTTTGTAGCAACGGCGCTTTTTGCAGCCTTTTGGAAGATCAAATCAGATAATCCTTGGCAGCGATGGTCAGTGTGGGGAACCGCACTTATTCTGTTTAATGTTTGGTTTAGTGTGGAATGTAATGTCGTGATCAATGCTTGGTATAACCCATTCTATGACCTGATCCAGAAAATGCTTTCAGGTGGTGGGGGCGAAGTGACGATGCTATATTCTGAGATACTGACTTTTCTCTATGTGGCCATGGTGTATGTCACACTGGCGGTATTGAACCTGTTTTTCGTCAGTCATTATGTTTTTCGTTGGCGTACTGCGATGAATGACTTTTATACAGCGCATTGGGAAAAACTGAGAACCATCGAAGGTGCCTCACAGCGTATTCAAGAAGACACGATGCGTTTTGCGAGAACCACAGAAGGACTTGGGGTTAGCTTAGTTGAATCGGTGATGACCTTAATTGCATTTCTACCTGTGCTGCTAACTTTATCAACACATGTAAAGAAATTACCTGTCGTGGGGGAAATCGCCTATGCATTGGTTTGGGCGGCAGTCCTTTGGGCGGTTTTAGGGACGGTTATTTTAATGCTGGTGGGTTATAAACTACCGGGTTTGGAGTTTAATAATCAAAAAGTCGAAGCGGCATATCGTAAAGAGTTAGTTTATGGTGAAGATTATGCAGATCGAGCAGACCCTTTCACATTAAAAGAATTATTTACTAAAGTTCGTTTTAATTATTTTAGACTGTATTTCCACTACGCTTATTTCAATCTGGTTCGTATTTGGTACATGCAACTGGATAATATTTATGGATATTTTATTTTGTTTCCAAGTATTGCTGCGGGAACAATTACGCTCGGTATATTAATGCAAATTTTAAATGTCTTTGGGCGTGTACGTGATTCCTTCCAATACCTGATTTCCTCATGGACAACCATTATCGAACTGATTTCTATTTATAAGCGTTTAAGAGCGTTTGAAGAAAAAATTAATAATTGATTTTATAAGTTTAAAATAGACCTGCACTAAAATGCAGGTTTTTTTATGACTTTAATTTTAAGTTAATATATTTCAATAAAATCAATAGATTAATATTTTTAGATGAGCTGTTTTTTTACTCGATTCCATATTGTCGCTCGAATCATGGATAGGCCCAGCTTTATATTATTATTAATAATAGAGGCTTGTTCTGATGGCAGATTTGATAAGCACATAGCGATACATAAATGCTTGCGAAATAACCTAAAAGGGAACGATGATGACCGTTCACCAAGGATAAACAAATACACTTAAATAAAATGTGAAATTCATCAAATTAAAATTAACAACATATGCACACATCTCAAACGTGTACGATTTTAGTGATTAAATTTATAAAAATAATAAATAAAATCAAGATTATAAAATTGTGAAAGGCACTAAATTACGCTATTTTTTAAGGGTGAATTTTTTGAGATTTTTGCTGTGAATTTAAAGGCAATTTTATGGGTGGGGAGTATTGGATTTGCATTACATGGTTGTACCACCATGCAGAGTTTAAACCCAAATTCATTTAATCATTATGCATCACCACAAGAAGTGATCAATCAAAAAGGGCTAAATAGCTCAAATGGCAAGGCGAAAGAATACGTCTATGATTGGGGACCACAAAAGAAAAATATGGAAGCAGAATCGCTCATACCCAAGCAAAATATGAGCAGTTACTGCCAAGCCAAAAATGGCAAATTTATTCAACTGAATAAAAGCAATTTGAACCAAGTCAAAAATGCATGGAGTCGTAAATTATTAGCGACCTATAGCAGTATAAAACAGAGCACAGGTGTGTTTCAGTGTAGTCAGGCAGATGGACAACGTTGGATGGTTGCTATTGAACCCGTTTCAGAGCGTAAATTAAATGACCGTTCTGAAACCCGCTTAGTGAGTTTGTATACAGCAATTATTGGACCCGAAGAACGTCGCAAAAACTATAATAAACAAGAAGAAACTGTAGCTAAAAAAGCCACACCAAGCAAAGCCAAAGCAACGACAACAAAAAGCAATGCGAAAGAGGAAGCAAAAAAAGAAGTAGAGACTAAAAAAGAAACCAAAGCCAAAGAGCCTGAAAAAAAACCTGTAGTGAAACCAGTTGCAGAAACATCGCAACAGATACAAATGCGCTTATATGTGAATGCACGACGTGACCTGAATGCCGGAAAAAACCAAGTCACCGCTTGTAATAATGCACAGCGTGCTTATAGCTATGGCAAATTAAATGGTGCAAATGCCAATAGAGCCTATGCTGAATCAGGCATGCTCGTTGCAAAATGCTTAACATCAGTGCCTGCATATAGCAAAAGTTATCCAAACGCCAATGCAAGAGCAAAAGGCATCTTACAAAACTTAGCGACCAACTATAACCACGCAGGGGCAAAAAATATGTTGAATCGTATGAAATAAACTTCAACAGGATAAAAGCCATTTGGGGAAATAAGCTTTTATCCTGATTCAATCATGTACTCAAACAAAGTTTTAAAAATAATAAGGAAAAACCATGAGTTCAGTAAATGAAACTTATTTTAATGCACCATTATTTGACCGAGAATTAACAGAAATTACAGTCAATATCGAGCAAACACCGTTCTTTTTGAATGATCGTGGGCATCCAACATATTTAGCATCACTTGGGGCAGGGATTCATTTAATTACCGAGTCACCAACCAATGCGCAAATGACGATGGGAAATCCCTACACGGTTCCTTCCGAAATTTCGACGATAATTACCGATTGGGGCAAACAGACTGAGCTTGAATTTGAAGGGCAACACTTCGAGTTTATGCCATTGGTGGCAAGCAAAGAAACCGCGGCAGCTTTTGGTATCACCTTAGTTCAGGCAGGTGAAGCGATTCAGATTCATTCAAATCAAAAACGACTATCAGAAATTCATTATGAATACGGCATGATGGCAGGGCATTATTTGCCTTATGAAAATGCAACATCAAATTTAAATGGCTGTAAAACTTTAACGCCATTTGTCATTACTGATTTAGAACATCATGACTTTCCGCATATTTTTAGCGCGACAGATCAGGATCAATTGCCACTGGTTATCTCAGTGGGACGCTATTTTCCAAATCTAGGCAAGATTTACTTGGCAGATTTATGGGTTAATCCCGGAGATGCTTTATATATTCCTGCGAAACCCAAATATTCGAATCCTGAGTTTATTGACCTACATAATAACCGTAATGCAGCACTTGCATGTTGGCGAGGGGATAGCAATAAATCGACATTGACCACCCATAGTTTGCTCGATACCCATGGACATTTTTACTGGTATTGGAATAGAAGACCGACGATTCATCCTCTCATCTATGCACCGACTAGCAAAAATGAATAGTTGAGTTACATAGACCAAACAGCAAATACAGCACTTCATGATACAAAGGTGACTCAAGTTTTGGGAGTTTGGTCTATGGCTTACGGTTTATCTAAAAAATTACATCTACGTTTTTCACGACCAACAGGTTTGGCTTTATTGACGCTCATGATGCTCGGAACGACTCAGGTGAGTTTGGCGAGTCCGACGGTCGATCAGCTCAGTCAATGTTTAGTGAAATCGACTACTGCGGCGGATAAAAAGGCGGTTTTACAATGGACCTTTTCTGCATTGGCAGCACATCCAGATTTAAAACAATACAGTAACGTCAGTGATGCGCAAAAAACACAACTCGATAAAAATTTGGCGCAGGTCATGCAACGAATCTTGGTGGAGCAATGTTCTACGCAAACGCAGGCCGTAATTAAAGCCGATGGTCTACAGGCTGTAGGCGAAAGCTTTCAAGAGCTTGGTAGTATCACGGGGGATGAAATATTAAAGACGCCTGAAATTAAACAACAATTACAAGGCGTACTGCGTTATGTCGATTTGAATAAATTGGTGACTAAATTTTTAACCCCAGAAATTTGGAATAAATTGGGTATCGTTCGTTAATGTTTAGTCTTAAATATTGATTATGGCTAATTTGTGGATGAACATTACCATCAAGCAAAATGTTAAGTTCAGGGTTGTATAATAAGCAGATTGTGTCTGTATCTATAAATGATTGATGGAATATTAAAATCATTTAATCAGTATTGTCTGCTTTGTCCTGTATGGCTTCCAATGATGTGTTGTATATGCAGAATGAAAATACGCCTTGACTCAGCTATATATTGAAACGACTTGAGCAGATGCAGAAAAAATAATATCTACAGATTTAGACCTTATATTTAGTATTAACTGAAATATTTTCAATCGAAAATATGGAAAATAGCAAGAAATAAACTTTTAAAGACGAACCAAATTCCACGTAATATAAAATTAAAAATGATTTCTATAATCACGTTTATCAAAAACTTTAAAAGCTTAAGTGATAATGATCCGAGTTGATATAGAAGCCATTTCAATAGACGAAAGGGTGCATAGCACATCAAATAAAATGGTTGCCGCTTAAAGCGCTGCCAACCCTCAATCCAAAGAGATTGTAATTTGCTAAAGTTTAATGAGGGTATTTTCTCACTGAAAACGAGGGCATACATCCACACAACAAAGAGGATGCCTAATATTGATAAACCAATCGAGAGTGCACTCATCTTACTTTTTAATGCATCGCGTTATAAAAATTCAAGATTGGACGTGCTAAATCCTGATGTTCTGCATTTAGTGTCACTTCGATACTTTATTAAAGGTATCTTCATCATAGTATTTAGCAATGCCATGGGTTTTTGCACCGAATTTGGGGATTTGATAGCTAAAAAACGCGGTGGTTTTGGATGGATGTACGAGATTTATTTTTTTATGCGGATCGACATAGCCACCAAATTCACTTTCTATACTTTCTTTCAGAATATGTGGAAAATAAAGAGTGGCATAGGGCAGACCACAGCCTACACATGCCGATGAATTGTATAAATCAATTGCCTCATTTCCCTGCGGATTCATAATCACCACAGAGCCAGTACCATTCGCTCCTGCAGCAGCTTGTATGTTATTCCATGATTTTGGCACTAAAGTTAAGCCGATACTCGGTAGCACAATTAATTTGAGTTGACTAGCTTGTTGCGGCGTTAAGGTAAATTTATAGATGCAATCATTTTTGCCACAGGCCTTTGCGTCTTTAAGTAGTCCATCCTCCATCGGATTTTCAACGGTGACGCCATACATAGGTACTTTCACATTGTTGTTAAAGGTGGCTTGTCCCAGTGCATAGAACTGATTAGTGTTTTTACGGTTGGCAGCACTGTCCCAAAATTGAGGGAAGCTAGGTTCAAAAACTTCAGGTTTAGCCGCTTGGGCTATACTTAAGCAAAGACTGAGTAAGGACAGGGCTATTATGTGTTTAATCATATGTTTAATTATCTTATGCATGATTTAAATTTTTATTAAATTTAACGTACATTGTAGCCTTTAGTGCAGACTAATTATATTGAAAAATTGCAATTCAAACATAAAAAAGCCTAAGCAAAATTTAACGATTTGCTCAGGCTAATGATGATCAAAACGCTTTGGCTGAATCTAAATTTAAAACAGTGAGTTATTCAAAAACCAAAACACTTTTACCTTTGGTATGACCTTCTAAAATATCACTATAGGCTTGCTGCGCATTCTTAAATTCATATTCACGGCTGACTGTCCATGTGAAACGACCTTCAGCAATTCCATCGACGATATGTTGTAAGTTTTTAGTGTTACGTTTAACCCATACTGGCTGAATTTTATTTGAAGATAATTTTCTACCAGCAATACTTCCCATAAATCCGCCAACTTTGACCACAGCAAGAGAGGATTGAGTTGCTTCTTCCGAGCCGATCATATCAATAGAGACATCAAAAGGTGTTGGATGTACTGCTTTTAGACGTTCAACTAAACCTTCTCCATAAGTGACAGGTGTAGCGACTAGTTTGCGAATATAGTCTTGATTGGCTGCTGATGCTGTTGCGACAACCTCAATGCCTTTTTCTACTGCGAGCTGTACCACAATTGAACCGACTCCGCCTGAGCCGCCATGTACCAGTAAAGATTGAGCAGGGCCCGTTTCATCTAAAATGGTCATGGCCGTTTGTGCTGCGCCTGCAATTGTTCCCGCAATAGACCAATCAATATTTTGGGGTTTACGGATCAAATTTGCTAGTGGTACATCAATCACGGTTGCATGGGTAAAAGCACCGCCTGAACCGAGCACTTCATCGCCAACAGTCCATTCATTTTGAGAGCTGTCTACTTCTGCAATGATGCCTGCATATTCTGTACCAAAGGTTTGCGGTAGGGCCGCATGTTTAAATTCACCTGTCATGCGACGTGCGTCAATGGGGTTAATACCAGAGGCTTTAACGTGAATGCGTGCCATGCCTGCAGCTAGTGGAGGCAGTTCGTATTGTGCAAATTCGAGCACTTCAGGTTGGCCGTATTGGTGTGCTGCTAAGATGGTTGATTTCATTTTTGTACCTATTCATATCTGGTTTTTTAAATCATGGTTGAATTATAGGCAGGTGGTGTTTATGGATTACAGAGCGAAATTTGCATTAGATTTTTCTATAAATAGAACAGTGCTTAAAATTAGTATGGATATGTGCACTGTTTTTGTTATTTTATTTTAGTGTGGAAATGAATGGAAAAATAAAAATGGTATTCCTAGTAAAGACATTTGTATCTATAAATTTATAAAGGGATAGTTATGATTAAGCAATTTATATGCGCGCTGATGGTTGTTTTGGGTTTTATACAAATGGCACAGGCAGAAGACCGATCGTTGAGTAAGCATTTTACAGCGTGTATGGACAAAGCTGGCGGTGTGACTGCAAGCATGGTGGAGTGCACAGCAGCGGAAACAAAACGTCAGGATATACGTTTAAATGAAGCTTATAAAAATTTGATGAACACCTTAAGCGCAACACGTAAAAAAGAACTGCAAAATACACAGCGTTTATGGATGAAGTATCGGGATGCGAACTGTAACTTTTATTATGATCCGAATGGCGGTTCAATTGTACGTGTAACCAGTGCTGGCTGTTTCATGGATATGACAGCAGAAAGGGCGAATGAGTTGGAGAATTTTTTAAAGTATTAATGATTAGCTCTCCTTTGCGGGATAGGAATTTAAAACTCGCTCACATTAATAATTTTCTAAAACCTCTCCCTAGCCCTCTCCTTGAAGGAGAGGGGACTTTCAATATTAAATTCATGTTGTTATATGATTCGTAATGAAAGCTCCTTCTCCCATTGGGAGAAGGCGGGGGATGAGGGTATCAGAAGTCACGCATAAAGAAAGACTTTGAAAGTTGAACACGTCCTAAGTCTTCGAGTTTAGCGATAGACGATACTTTTTTGATGGTCATGTTGTTTTTGGTGTGAAGTATTGGATTGATTGTAGGTTTAAATCATGCAATTGTAATACTTTGATTGGAATATGAAGCTTGGTTATATTTAAAAAAATTATTAGCATGGAAAAATCGATATCTTAGATGTGGTTTAGCTGTATTTTAAAATCATAAGAAAATTTAGTTTAAGAATAATTAATGCAATTATTTGATAAAAGAGGAATTATGAGTAAAGAAAGTAACTTTGAAAAATATGGACTTATATTAATTGGAATTATGGGGTTAGTTGGAGGAAGTGTAAAAGCTTATGAATTTTTTTTAGATAAAAATTTAAACTCTATCCCATCATTATCACCCAGCGAATATGATTTAAATTTGCAAAAAGAGGGGGTTCTAGATAAAAATTTTAGGTATACAAATAAGCCCATTGTCTATGAATTATATAGATCTACAACAAAAGAACTTAATAGGCACACTCCGATAGACATGGGTGATGGTGTGCTAATGACTCAAGCTTTAAAATTAAAAGGTATGTCTGCTTATAGTTATTCTCTTTCAATCGAAAAAAATAATCTTTCAGATCAAAGTGTAGAGTATTTTAATAATAACAAACACAATTTGAAATCAATATTCTGTAATCAAGTAAAAAAACATGTCCATTATAAAGTTAATAACATGATTGAGAAATTTATGTATTATGATGTGGCAGGAGAATTCCTATTTGAATACCAAATAAGAGCTGATGAATGCTAAGCTAAATAAGTGATAGAAACTGAATTATTGAAATTATATGTATGGTTGCATATTAAATAAAAACCCGCTTTCGCGGGTTTTTCTTCTAAAGAAAGATCAGCCTTAACCAATCAATTTCTTCATCAATTCATTTACTTGCGCAGGGTTTGCTTTACCTTTTGCTGCTTTCATCACTTGACCAACAAGACCGTTAAAGGCTTTCTCTTTACCAGATTTATACTCTTCAACCATCTTCTCGTTAGCAGCAAGTACGTCTTTAATAATCGCTTCAATCGCGCCTGTATCAGTTTCCTGTTTCAAGCCTTTTTCAGCAATAATCTCGTCCGCAGTTTTGCCTTCTTCCCACATAAAGCCGAACACTTGTTTCGCAATTTTGCCATTAATTGTGTTGTCCACAATACGTGCAATCATGCCGCCAAGTTTTTCCGCAGATACAGGAGAGTCATGAAGCTCTAAGCCCGCTTTGTTTAAAGCGCCTGAGAATTCGCCCATCACCCAGTTCGCAGCAACTTTGCCTTGTGCAGCACCGCCCGCAGCTTTTACCACGTCTTCATAAAACTCTGACATTTCACGAGTAAGCGTAAGCACGTGAGCATCGTACTCAGTTACACCAAAGTCAGCCACAAAGCGCGCACGGCGTGCAGCAGGAAGCTCAGGAAGGGCAGCACGTGCCGCTTCAATTTGCGCATCTGCAATCACAACAGGCAACAAGTCAGGGTCTGGGAAGTAGCGGTAATCGTTCGCTTCTTCTTTAGAACGCATAGAACGCGTTTCCATCTTCACAGGGTCGAACAAACGTGTTTCTTGGTCGATGGTGCCGTCCCATTCCAAGATTTCCATTTGACGTTCAATTTCAACATTGATCGCTTGCTCAATGAAACGGAATGAGTTGAGGTTTTTAAGCTCACAACGCGTACCAAACGGTTGACCAGGACGACGCAGTGACACGTTACAGTCCGCACGGAACGAACCTTCCGCCATGTTACCGTCAGAAATACCTAACCAACGCACTAACGTGTGAATCGCTTTAATATAAGCAACAGCTTCTTCAACCGAACGCATATCCGGCTCAGATACGATTTCAAGTAAAGGTGTGCCTGCACGGTTTAAATCTATGCCTGACATGCCTTCAAATTGGTCATGGATCGATTTACCTGCATCTTCCTCAAGGTGCGCGCGCGTCACGCCAATGCGCTTTACTGTGCCATCTTCAAGTTGGATGTCGATATGACCCAAGCCCACAATGGGATTGTCCATTTGGCTGATTTGGTAGCCTTTAGGAGAGTCAGGGTAGAAATAGTTTTTACGTGCAAATACAGAAGCTTGGTCGATGTAAGCATCGATACCCAAACCAAAGCGAATCGCAAGATCAACTACTTCTTTGTTGAGTACTGGCAATACGCCAGGCATTGCCAAATCAACAAGGCTCGCTTGTGTATTTGGGTCTTGACCAAATGTGGTAGATGAACCTGAGAAAATTTTGGTATTGGTTGCAAGCTGAGTGTGAATCTCAATACCAATCACCACTTCCCAACCATCAATCAGGTTAGATTTTGGTTTAGCAGCGTTTTTAGCCATTATGCATTCTCCTCAGCAATTGCAGCGCGTTGTGTATGCCAATCCGTTGCTTGTTGGTACTGATGCACCACAGACAACAATTGAGATTCTGACCAGTAATTACCAATCAGCTGTAAGCCAACAGGCAAGTTGTCTTTGTCAAAACCAACAGGCGCGTTAATCGCAGGCAGACCTGCCAAGTTCACTGCGATGGTGTAGATGTCGCCTAAGTACATTTCTACAGGAGACAGGTTTGCACCAATCTTATATGCAGTTGTCGGTGCAGCAGGGGCAGCAATCACGTCTACAGATTCAAATGCTTTTAAGAAGTCTTGTTGAATTAAACGACGTACTTTTTGTGCTTTCACATAATAAGCATCGTAGTAACCCGCAGACAGCGCGTATGTACCAATCAGGATACGTTGCTGAACTTCTTTACCAAAACCTTCAGAACGTGAACGTTTGTACAAGTCCATCAAATCCACAGGGTTTTCTGCACGGTAGCCATAACGTACGCCGTCGAAACGAGATAAGTTAGACGATGCTTCAGCAGGGGCAATCAAGTAGTAAGTCGGCACGTAGCTTTCAGTCATGTTTAGGTCAATCTCAACCAAGATTGCGCCCATTTCTTCAAGCTTTTTCAGTGACTCTTCAACGCGTGCTTTCACGTCAGCATCTAAGCCGGCAACGTTAAAGTATTGTTTAGGAATACCAATGCGTAAGCCTTTTACAGAAGTGCCGTTGAGGTTCGCTACATAGTTATCGACGTCTTTTTCAACCGAAGTTGAATCTTTCGCATCATGACCTGCCATCACGTTCATGAGGTAAGCACAGTCTTCAGCCGAACGTGCCATCGGGCCGCCTTGGTCTAAAGATGATGCATACGCAATCATACCGAAACGAGAAACACGACCATACGTCGGTTTAAGACCAGTCAAACCGCAGAATGATGCAGGCTGACGGATTGAACCGCCTGTATCTGTACCTGTTGCGAAAGGCGCAAGATCAGCCGCTACTGCAGCCGCAGAACCGCCTGAAGAACCACCGGGAACATGGTTTAAGTTCCAAGGGTTCGCAGTCGCGCCGTAGAATGAGTTTTCACTTGTTGAACCCATGGCGAATTCATCCATGTTCACTTTACCTAAAGTGACAAGGCCCGCAGCTTTACCTTTCGCTACAACGGTCGCGTCGTAAGGAGAGATAAAATTGTCCAGCATTTTAGAACCAGCAGTGGTTTTAATGCCTTGGGTACAGAAAATATCTTTATGCGCAATTGGTACACCGGTCAACGCAGTTGCATTGCCTGCTTTAATTGCAGCATCAGCCGCATCTGCTTGCGCAAGTGCTTGTTCAGCTGTCACGGTCACGTATGACTTGACTTGAGCATCGATTTTTTCAATGCGTTTTAAATAGTGTTCAGTCAATTCGCGTGAAGAAAATTTAGCGCCAGCCAAACCTTCAGACAATTCACGAATTGATAAGCGATGTAAATCTGTCATGAGAAATATTTCTTTACGTTTAATTTGAAAAAATGTTGATCTGAATAAAAATTATTCAATCACACGCGGAACAAGGTACAAGCCATCCTGTACGGCAGGAGCAACTGCTTGATATGCTTCGCGATGATTGGTCTCAGATACCACGTCTTCACGTAAGGGCTGTGGATTGTCGAATGGACTTTTTAGTGGTTCAACACCGTCAGTATCGATGCCTTTCAGGGTTTCCATCATGCCTAAAATTTTATTTAAACTTTGAGCATAGTCGGCAGATTGCGCTTCATCTAGCGACAATCGAGCCAGATGGGCAATCGCTGAAACTGTTTGTGCATTTAGATCTGCAGAATGCTGTGCATCCGATGTAGACATAACATTACCTAATCAGTATTAAAAAAATTCAAAATATCGTGGCTTATAATAAGCGATTGACTTGTTCAAATCATCACATTTAGTTAAAGTTGCCACCTTGCGTCCATATAAAAGTTTAACTGAGAACGTCCCCGTGATTCTAAAACGACTAATTGGCTTGTTTTCGCCGGATCTTGCCATTGATTTAGGCACTGCAAATACACTTATTTATGCGCCAGGACGAGGCATTATATTAAATGAACCGACGGTGGTGGCAATTCGCCACAGTGGTTCACAAAAAATCGTTGCCGCAGTAGGTCTTGACGCGAAGCAAATGCTAGGTCGTACACCTGCAAATATTTCTGCGATTCGCCCAATGAAAGATGGTGTGATTGCAGATTTTGAAGTCACTGAAACGATGTTGAATCAATTCATTGGCAAAGTGCACGAAAAACGTTTGTTCCCACCTGCACCGCGTGTCGTGGTGTGTGTGCCATGTAAATCGACGTTGGTGGAACGCCGTGCAATCCGTGAAGCTGTATACAATGCAGGTGCACGTGAAGTTCGCTTAATTGAAGAGCCAATGGCTGCTGCAATTGGTGCAGGTATGCCTGTTGAGCAAGCTTGTGGTTCGATGGTTGTCGATGTTGGTGGTGGTACAACTGAAATCGCGATCATTTCACTTCAAGGTTGTGTCTATGCAGACTCACTACGTATCGGTGGTGATGTATTTGATGAACAAATCATTAATTACGTGCGTAAAGCACATGGTTGTGTGATTGGTGAAACCACTGCAGAAAACATCAAAAAAGAAGTTGGTATGGCGCTTCCAGAAGAAGGTGCAAAACCTTTGGAAATCGAAGTCCGTGGTCGGAACTTGGCTGAAGGTGTACCTCGTGCGATTACCGTAACTTCTGATGAAGTGACTCAAGCGATTTCTGATCCACTGCAAAACATTGTGGCTGCGGTTAAATCTGCACTAGAGCAAACGCCACCTGAGTTGTCTTCAGACATCGCAGAACGCGGTATTGTGTTGACTGGTGGCGGTGCATTACTTCGCAATCTTGATAAGCTTCTTGCAAAAGAAACAGGTCTTCCTGTCGTGGTTGCAGAAGATCCACTATCATGTGTTACACGTGGTGGTGGTAAGGTTCTCGAATTCTTCGATAACCCAAATCATGACATGTTATTTGTAGGCTAAGAAAAGGACTCGGCGGGTGCAAACGCAACTGTTTTCAAGACAACCGCCATCTTTTCGCTCATTTATCATTGCGGTGATTACATGCTTGGTGGTGCTTTTCTTTGATTGGCGCATGCCACATGTAATTCAACCGGCCAGAGACGTCTTGTATGCGGCATATAATCCAATTTATGCCCTTGCAAGCTATCCAGTGTTATCGCGAGAATGGCTGAATCAACAAACCAAGTCTGAAGCTCAATTACGTCGTGAAAATACCGCGATGCAAGCAGAGTTAATTCAGGCTCAAGTCCGTTTACAGAAACTTTCTGAACTTTCTGCTGAAAATACTCGACTACGTGGACTACTCGATACACCACTCATCATTGATGGTCGTATGGAGATTGCCGAAGTCATTGGTACTGATGCTGATCCCTTACGTCATATTATTGTGATTAACCGTGGAGCCAGCAGTCAGCTTAAAGTGGGACAAACTGTACTCGATGACAAGGGCATTATGGGGCAAATTATCAATGTTTACCCGCATAGTAGCCGTGTCATGTTGCTCTCAGACAAAGAGCACTCTTTATCCGTGCGTATGGAGCATACAGGTATGCGCGCAATCGTTACGGGTACAGGTGACTTAGGTCGACTTAAGATGGAATACGTGCCAACCAGTGCGAATATCAAAGTCGGTGAAAAAGTCTATAGCTCAGGGCTAGGGGCACATTTCCCAGCAGGATATTTGGTGGGGACAGTCTCGAAAGTCAGTCGTCACAATAGTGGTGAATTTGCCCAAATTGATATCAATCCTGCTGCCCAATTGGCAGGTGGTCATCATGTGGTTGTGCTATTTTCCGATTCTTTAGCGATGGAGCAACCGCATGTCACTCGCTAAGCTTAGTCGTCATACAGAGCGCGACCCATTATTTCCAATTATCTTTTCCATCATTTTGGCATCCGTGCTGATGGTGTATCCGCTTTCTTATGACCTATCGGGTTGGCGCCCATTATTCATGATGATGATCATGCTATTTTGGGTCCTCTGTCAGCCGACATGGTGCGGTGTTTGGTTTGCATTTGCCACAGGTCTCTTTACGGACTTATTGACTGATGCGCCATTTGGCATGAACGCACTGAGTTTTGTGGTCATTGCATTTGTGACACGCTTTTTGACCCGTGAACGTCGTATCCTCACATTTGGTAATTTATGGATTATTGCTGCAATGGCAATTTTCGCGCATTTACTGTTTGTGTGGATTGTTCAAGTGATGGGTGGAGCACAGTTTTCATTTGCCCGCCATTGGCAGCCAATTGTTACTAGCTTACTCATTTGGCCAATCATGTATTACTTCTTGAGAAAATGGCGCATATAATTTTAGCTTCGAGTTCTCCTCGACGACGCGAACTATTGCAACAATTAGGTCTGGAATTTGAAATTTTCAGTCCAGATATTGATGAGTCCGTGTTGGAAGGAGAACCTGTAGCGGATTATGTAGAGCGTTTAGCACGTGCTAAAGCTTGCGCAGTACAACAACAATTCCCTGATGCTATTGTTATTGCCGCCGATACCAGTTTAGGCGTTGATGAGCACATTTTAGGAAAACCAGCGTCGAAAGCACATGCTTTTTCTATGTGGGAAATGATCTCTGGACGAAAACATGATGTGTTTTCAGGTGTTTGTGTCAGTACAAAAGATCAAATATACAGTATAGTAGTGCGCACACAGGTTGAATTTCAAACGCTGAGTCTAGCTGACATGGAAAGCTATTGGGCAACAGGTGAACCAATCGGCAAGGCGGGAGCCTACGCCATTCAAGGAATTGCTGCGCGCTATATTCCTTGTATTGAAGGGAGCTACAGCAATGTCGTTGGGCTGCCTTTGCATGAAACCGTACAGTTATTACAGACAGTTAAGGCATTAAATTAACTGCTGCAACACAAGAATTTTTATAATGTTTTGAGTTTTGATATGTCTGACGAGTTGTTGATTAACGTCACACCGATGGAATGTCGGGTGGCGTTGATTCAAAACGGTACGGTCAATGAATTATTTGTTGAGCGCACCGTGAAGCGTGGGTTAGTGGGCAATATTTATAAAGGGAAAGTTGTTCGTGTGCTTCCGGGTATGCAGGCTGCTTTTATTGATATTGGATTGTCGAGAACGGCTTTTTTACATATCAATGATATGGTCTGGCAGCGCAATCAACCGACCCCGAACGTTTTTGAGCTGTTACAACCGGGACAAGTACTCACCGTACAAGTGATGAAAGATATGTTGGGTACAAAAGGTGCACGACTATCAACTGATCTTTCTATTCCTTCCCGTTACCTCGTTTTAATGCCATATGGCAGTCATACCGGTGTTTCACAGCGCATTGAGTCTGAAGAAGAACGTGATCGCTTGCGTAGCATGATTGAACGTATTCAAAAGGAACACAACTTACCGGGTTCAGTCATCGTTCGTACTGCCGCCGAAGGTATTCCTGAATGTGAAATTGCGCAGGACATGGCTTATTTAGCAAAACTGTGGGAATACATTCAACGTAAACAACGCAGTATTGTTGTGCCTTCATTGATTTTTGAAGAGCTACCTTTACCACAACGCGTCATCCGTGATTTGGCCAATGAAGATACTTCTAAAATTCAGGTCGACTCACGTGAAGTGCATGGCAAATTGCAAGAGTTTGTTCAAGAATTTGTACCGAGTATGCAAAATCGCTTACTGCATTATCCGGGTGAGCGTCCAATTTTTGACTTGTACAATGTCGAAGAGGATATTCAGAAAGCCTTACAGACACGTGTAGCACTTAAGTCTGGCGGCTACCTGATGATCGATCAAACTGAAGCGATGACCACGATTGATGTCAATACTGGCTCCTACGTCGGTGGTCGTTCGCTTGAAGACACTGTGTTTAAAACCAATATGGAAGCCACACAGGTCATTGCACGTCAGCTCCGACTACGTAACTTGGGAGGGATTATCATTATTGACTTCATTGATATGCAAGAAGCACATCATCGTGAAGAAGTGATGAGCCAGTTTGAGAAAATGCTCGAGCGCGATCATGCTAAAACCAAGATCACTCAAGTGTCTGAGCTGGGTTTGGTGGAAATGACTCGGAAACGCACCCGTGAATCTTTAGAGCATCTGCTTTGTGATTCTTGCCCGACTTGTCAGGGGCGTGGTTATGTGAAAACGGCTGAAACAGTTTGCTATGAAATTTTCCGTGAAATTTTGAGATATGCACGTGCTTATGAGTCACAAAGTGGTTTCACTGTGGTGGCACATCCGTCGGTGATTGACCGATTGTTAACTGCTGAAGCACCTGCAGTGGCTGATTTAGAGCACTTTATTAGCCGTGTGATCAAGTTCCAAGTGGAAAATTTATATACGCAAGAGCAATACGATATCATTCTGAGCTGAAATTGTAACAGAATATCGTTAAACACTTGTTACAACTGAGATTTTACTTTTGAACTGTTATTTTGAATACTAGACACATCAAATAGCCAAAGCCATTTTCCTGCATTGGACTTGAAAATGGCTTAGCAAAAAG
Source organism: Acinetobacter sp. YH16042 (assembly GCF_013417245.1). Taxonomy (NCBI): domain Bacteria; kingdom Pseudomonadati; phylum Pseudomonadota; class Gammaproteobacteria; order Moraxellales; family Moraxellaceae; genus Acinetobacter; species Acinetobacter sp. YH16042. Next base: position 31,998 of record NZ_VPEJ01000020.1, on the reverse strand, counting down.
AGGTGTACTATGGGTGTTAGTAAAACAGTAATGAAAAGTGGTCTTAAAACTGTAGTTGAAGCAAAAGCGATCCATTCAGGTTATATCGTGGATGAGCGTGGTAATGAGGTTCAAATTACAGCGTCTATGATTCGCTCTGCTTGTCATCAGTTACTTAAACAGTGCCGAGCTATCAAAGCTTAAATATTGAAATATAAATAATGTAATCCAGAGGGTTATAGTGCTAACGCGCAATTCTAAAATATTTAATGCGCTAAAATTTTATAAATAATGGAAAATAAACTTAATTATCAGTGCGTATCTACAAGTCATAATTAAACAAAAACAACGGATTTGTTTACTTAAATTTTAGCTGAAATATATAATTTACACTAAAAAATCAAACAAAGTTCAAATACTAAAAACCCGTCTAGATTTTGCAATGTAGACGGGTTTTTATCTTTTTGGATGGTTCAATCTGCTGCAGAACTGATACCAAATCTTGAAGCAGGCGGTTAGCTAACCGCCTGTAACTTTGGGGAATCTTGGTTCACAATAGTTTCAAATCGTTGAATTTCTTCTTCCAAATGTGTTAGTAAATTTTGCATTTTTGGCAGCGCATTACGACATGCGGTTAAACCCACTTCAAGCTTATCTAAATAGCTGGTCATGGTGATATTAAGCGCTTGACCATCCAAAACAATAGACGCTGGGTAGAGCGCTTCTAAACGTGCACCATTCCAATATAACGGCTCTTGTGGGCCGGGAACATTCGAAATGACCAAGTTAAAGGCCTGACGTTTTGGCATGAAGCCTGATGCAATATTTAAACCTGCTGCACTGTAGACAAAAGCACTGTAGTTTAAAATTTGATTCGAGTTCATCCGCTTAAAGCGCTCTTTGGCATTGAGCACACTACGACGCACAATCTTCAACCGTTCTAGCGGATCTTCTTTATGGGTTCCAAGATTGGCCAAAATCATGGTAATACGGTTTGACATATCTGAATCATCGGTACGCACAGATGCAGGCACCATGGCAATCAATGGCTTTTTAGGTAAAGCATTTTGTGTAATTAAATATTCACGTAATGCGCCTGAACAAATTGCAAGCACAATATCGTTAATTGTTACGCCGAGTGACTTGGCAATATGTGACAAACGTGAAAATTCAAAAGACTGAGCAGCGAAACGACGAGAAGAACTAACCCGTTGGTTTAATATTGAACTCGGCGCTTGGAAACTAGACACATAATCCGGGTTACGCCCCATATCTTTCATTACTGTTTGTGACAGTTCGTACAAAACTCGTGGAGTTGAGTCAAGTTGTCCCTTAATGGTCGATAACAGACCTTTCATACGACTGGATTTAGGCTGTTTCAGGCGTTTTGCACGAGGGCCTTCTACACACCATGGTGGCACAATTCTTTTAGCATCTGGGTCATGCGAAAGTGATTTTTCAACTAAACGCATACCTGCAATGCCATCGACCATCGCGTGGTGGATTTTGAAGTACATCGCAAAACGATTGCCTTCAATGCCTTCAATAATATGGCAAGTCCAAAGCGGTTTCGCACGGTCAATCAGCGCACTGTGTTCTTGAGAAATATAAGTCAAAAGTTCACGAATACGACCGGGATGCGGCAGTGCGATATGGCGGAAGTGATGATCTAAATCAAACTCTTCGTCTTCATCCCAAAAGAAGCCGTTGAGTTTATTGTTAAAAGGAGGAATAGGAATGGATTTTGAATTACGAATATCTGCGACTAAATCTTGAATAAAAGTATCTGGTGCATTGTCAGGGATCTGAAATAAAAATAGACCACCTACGTGCATCGGTTGTTGCCGTTTCTCTAAATTTAAGAATATGAAATCAATAGGATGTAATGGACGCATAGCGTTGATTGCCTCACTGCAATTTCTACAGCTGCTCATGTATGAGTAGCATTGTTAGAATTATTAAATTGTCATTTGCAGTATAGCGTTTTTACGTTGAAATGATACGGAATTATGTGTATCTATGCGTTGAAAAAAACCACTGCTATGCAGTGGTTTTGTGATCTTTATTTTTTCATGTTGCCTGCGTGTAAGCCGCATTCTTTATGGGTTGCATCTTCCCACCACCAGCGACCTTCACGTTCGTGTTGATTCGGTAAAACAGGTCGAGTACATGGTTCACAGCCAATCGAGATAAAGCCACGTTCGTGTAGTGGATTATATGGAATTTCCATGAGACGGATATAGTTCCATACATCAGCGCTAGACCAGTTTGCCAAAGGATTATATTTAATCAATTGCTTGCCCGGACCTGAAAAACCTGGGTCAGCTTGTACCACTGGAATTTCATTACGTGTGCCTGGGCTTTGGTCTTTACGTTGACCTGTGATCCAGCCATCTAAAGTGGCTAGTTTTTTACGCAAAGGTTGTACTTTACGGATACCACAGCATTCTTTATGTTCATCTTGATAGAAGCTAAAAAAGCCCTTTTCTGTTACCAGTTTTTGTACGGCATCACTTTCTGGGAAACAGATTTCAATATCAATTTTATAATGTTTACGGACAGTATCTAAAAATTGGTAAGTTTCAGGGTGTAAGCGACCGGTATCTAAACTAAATACACGAAAAGGAATCCCTAAGTTTGATGCAAGATCAATCAGTACAACATCTTCTGCACCAGAAAAGGAAATCGCAACTTCACCTTGCTGGCTAAGCGCAAGTTTCATAATCTCAGAAGGTGATTTATCTGCATATTCAGATGCAAGTGCATCGACAAGGTCAATAGTAGGGATGGTAGTCATGAATGTCCTGGCTATAGGCTTGGAACGTTAAAACCTATATTAATTTATTTCAGAACTATTTTAATGGAAATGCTAAAACACACTTATCACTAAAAAATAGATACTTATGAAAAAAACAGATTTAAAAAAGAACAATGCATTTTTTTATTCTTCCGCTATGATAATGAAAAATTTTTTTCACATAACAGAGGGTAGAGTGCATGGAAGTCGTTTGTTTAGATCTAGAAGGGGTTTTAGTACCTGAAATTTGGATTAATTTTGCGAAAAAAACAGGCATTAAAGAACTTGAAGCAACGACTCGTGACATTCCAGATTACGATGTGTTGATGACTCAACGTTTAAATATCCTAAAACAACACGGTTTGGGTTTAAACGATATTCAAGACGTAATTGCAGATATGGGGCCATTTGAAGGTGCAAAAGAGTTTGTAGAGTGGGTACGTACTCATTTTCAATTAATTATTCTTTCAGATACTTTCTATGAGTTTGCACATCCATTAATGCAGCAACTTGGTTGGCCAACGATTTTCTGCCACAAATTAGAAACTGATGAAAATGGTATGATCTCAGCTTATAAGCTTCGTCAACCTGATCAAAAGCGTAAAGCCGTTCAAGCATTGCATGGGTTAAACTTCCGGGTGATTGCAGCAGGTGATTCTTATAACGATACGACGATGCTTGGTGAAGCAGATGCGGGTTTCTTATTTGATGCGCCTGACAATGTGATTGCAGAATTTCCACAATTCCCACCAATTCATGGCTATGCTGCATTAAAAGAAGCGATTCGTAATGCTTCAGTTCGTGATATTCCAGCTTAATTCTGTATAGCTGGTTATAGAAAAGGGCGCTTATGCGCCCTTTCTTGTTTAATGCAAAGCTGTTCTAACAACTTAGAAGCGATAGCCTATTTTCAAACCATAGCCAAGCGCATGGTTATCTTCAAATTCACCTACTGGATTACCACCAGTTTGAGCAGTAGCATCACCTAACCAGAAGTATTTAACACCTGCTTGGATGAAATAGTTTTCAGCAGGACTATATTGACCACCTAGACCAACATTCCAATACCCTTCAACAGGGCCTAAAGTCGTAACAGGGTTGCCAGCACCCGAATCGTAACCTACAGATGCAGAACCAGACCATTTGCTGTTAAATTTATGGCCTACACCAACATTAGCTGACCATTGGTCGTCTGAGTAATCAATAAGATTTTGACGGACATGAGGTGCTGGAATTGAACTTACGTTACCAAGTAAAGTTGGTTTAACCGCAAACTGGCTCCAATGTACCCAACGAACATTGGCAAATGCTAGCGTATCTTTAGCAATACCTGTTTGGAAATCTAAGTTAACTGATTGAGGTGTTGTTGCATCAACAGATGATGTCAGCGCACTTAAAGATGGATACGGTAGAAGCGTAGTTTCATTGGATTTTGTATTATGTTCAATTTCAGAGCGGTAGGTAATAGCCGCTTTTAATGCAATTTCAGGAATCGAATAAGCAACACCTGCTAACCAGCCATAAGCTTCTTCACGTTCCATTTCGATGTTATAAGTACCAAGTTTGGCATTACCACCATAAGCAGCACCACGTAGTTTGATATTGGCTTCTACAGTTTGCCAAACTGGACCTGCATAAAAGTTCCAATTTTCGTTTGGTTGGTAACCAATTAGGGCAGTTAAGCTTTCAGTTTTAACATCTACAGATGTACCTTGAGCACCATTACCAAATACTTGCGATGCAGCATCATATTCAGCTTCTGCACCGTATGGTTGGTCGTAAATTAAACCTAGTGAAATTTTGTCAGTCGCTTGTACTTTGACAGCAGCGGAAGGGAAGTAATATGACTTCGCCATGTCATCGACATTAAGTTCATTTGACTTTACTTCTGCATCTAGAACAGTGATACCTGCTTCTGCATAGTTACCAGGTTGTAAAAATGCAGAAATTGACTGGCCTGAACGATCTAGACCCGCTGCAAATAATGATGCTGTTGGTAAAGCGGTAAGTAAAATTGCGTAGCTAAGGTGATTTAAGCGCATACTTTTCCCTGTTTGTAACTTTTGATGTTATTTCAATGTGTGGAAAGTAACATAAATAGAAAAACAGTAAATAAGAGTTGCTACTCTAAAATTGAACTAGGGAAGTTAAAAAATGAGCATGACTAGAGTATTTATTCTAGTGATTGATAATTATCTTTATGATTTTTAAATGAAAAATTAGAGTAAAAAGCTTAGTTTTTGATAAATGTTTTAGTAAATTTAAATGTTTATTGTTTGATCAAACAAGATAGGGAAAGAATAAAAAGTTAGGGCCATAGCGAACTATGGCCCGAATCATATTTAAATTAGAAGCGGTAACCGATTTTTAAACCGTATGCCCAAGCATCGTTATCTTCAAATGATGCTACTGATTCATTTGTACCAAACATTGATGCAGGTTGTGCTTCAGCATCACCTAACATGAAGTATTTAACACCACCTGCGATAAAGTAGTTAGGCGCTGGGCTGAATTGTAAACCTAAGCCAACGTTCCAGTAGCCTTCAGTAGGACCAAGTGTTGATACAGGGTTACCTGCGCCTGAATCCCAGCCTACAGAGACGTTACCAGCCCATTGTTCACTAAATTTACGACCTACACCGACTGTAGCATTGATTTGATCATCAGTATAAGCAACAAGATCAAACCCACCCACTGGGCCACGACCAATGGCACCTAGTGTTTCAGATGCTGCACCAAAAGCAGTTGGACGAATTGCGAAATTTGACCAATCTACCCAACGGACATTCGCAAATGCGACAGTGTCGGCCATGATACCAGTTTGAAAATCTAGGTTAACAGACTGAGGTGTAGTGATCTTGGTGTCAGCACGTGTTGAAAAAGCACCGCCAAGTAGAGCACTGTTTCCAGTTTCTGTGGTTGCAGCTTCGTGATCAATTTCAGAACGGTAAGTAATAGATGCTTTTAAAGCAATTTCTGGGATTTGGTAAGCTAATCCTGCTAACCAACCAACGGCGCTATCTTCTTTCATATTTGCATTATATAAACCGAGAGCTTGGTTTGCTCCATATGCAATACCACGTAGTTGAACATCGCCTTTTACTGTTTGATATACACCACCGCCATAAATGTTGAAATTTTCAGTCGGTTGAAAACCAAATATCATCGAAATATTTTGGGTGTGAACGTCGACTTCAGTTGTTTCGCCCATTAATTGGAATGCGCCAGGGTTACCTGCAACTGGTAGTGTTTGATCTGTTGCACTATATTTAGCTTCTGCACCAAAAGGTTGATCATATAGTAAACCAAAAGAAAAATTATCAGTTAGCTGTAATTTTAATGCTGCTTGTGGAAAATAGTAATCACCCGCCATGTCATCTAGTGAAGTATTGGCAAGAGCTCCTAATGTTGGGTTGCTAGCAGGTGCAGTGCTGTTCATCTTCCCTGAAACATTCGGATCTAAAACCGAAATACCTGCTTCAAAATAGTTCCCTGGTTGTAAAAATGCAGAAATAGATTGTCCTGAACGATCTAGTGCTGCTGCAAAAGCACCTGTCATTGGAACTGAAGCAAGAATCATGGCTGTAGCTAAAGTTTTTAATTTCATTCTTCGTCATTCCTTGAGATACGAATTTGATTTTTATGGTTACTGCATATATTCGTTATGGAAAACTTCTTAATACTCTTAGGCTTAATTGTTACTCCATGTGACAAAAATAGCACAATTAAAATAAGAGTAAATGCTCTAGATTGAAAAATATGGCTAAAAGTTGCTATTTTTAGAGTAAAAGTACTAATTAGTATATATAACATTTTGATTATTATTTAATATTTTCATTTAGCGCATTATTTTCTAAACCTAGAAAAAAATTGAAAAAATTTTGATATGAGCAGTCATAAATTGATTTTTTGGCCTTATGGACCATACTATGTGTCGTTTTTTGCATTGAGAGGTAGGTGGTTAGCACATTTTAAAGCGCTATTTAACTGTTCTTAAAAATAGTCTTTGAACAGTAATCTTTGTAAAAACAATAATTAAGTTAAAAACTGTAATTGATGGGTTTTTAGTGTGAAAGGTTCTTTCTTTATATTTATTGGTATATGGGGGATTACAAATACAGGGAGGAGGGATATCTCAGAAATTGTGCGCTCTGCGGGACTCGAACCCACGTCGGTCGCTTAGGAGGCAACTGCTCTATCCAGTTAAGCTAAGAGCGCAAGACGGAGGCTAATGTACTCCTATTTTAGCTAAAAAAAAAGTTATTGCCGAAACAATAACTTTTTAAATTACTTAGTCTTTATGAACTTCATTGGGGTCAATGTCGCTCAAATCTTTAGGATTAAGATAGTTAAACATTAATAACATGACTGTAATCCAAACAGGGATCATTAGAACAGATTCCATAAAGCCCTGAGTCCACATAATAAAGAGAACTAAAGCAATAAAGATCAGAACGATGTAGTTGCTGACTGGTGCCCAAAGTGCAGGATAAGACGTTGTAAAATTCAAAATACGTTTTGCACGACGGAACTGTAAGTGAGTCATGGTAATCATCGCCCAGTTAAGGACAAGTGCACCAACCACCACATACATTAAGTGACCCAGCGCATCTTCAGGTACGAAGTAGTTTAAGAGTACGCAACCGAAAATCAGGACTGCAGAAAGTAATACCGCTGGAATTGGCACGCCACTTTTGTTGGTTTTAGCGAAAACTTTTGGAGCATTACCTTGCTTCGCCAAGCTGTAAAGCATACGGCTATTGGCATACATACCGCTGTTATAAACAGACAGTGCTGCAGTTAAAATAATGAAGTTCAGTAAATGTGCAGCCCAATCAATACCCAGTTGGCTAAAGATCATCACAAATGGACTTTTGTCTAGACCACCTAGTTCAAGCTGATTCCATGGCACAAGTGATAATAGAATAGTCAAAGAACCCACGTAGAAAATCAAAATACGAAAAACAACTTGGTTGATCGCTTTTGGAATAGTTTCTTTTGGATTTTCAGCTTCCGCTGCCGCCATACCGATCAGTTCAATACCACCGAAGGCGAACATCAAGAAAGCCAGCATGAAGAATAAGCCTTCAAAACCATTTGGGAAGAAACCGCCCTGACTCCATAAGTTGGTAAATGATGCTGTTGAGTTAGCATCTGCAGTCAGCAGCAAATACAAACCAAATACGATCATCGAAATAACCGCAGTGACTTTAATAATCGACAGCCAAAACTCAGATTCACCATAAAACTTCACATTACCTAAGTTTACTAAAGTAATGATCACGAAGAAGAACAGTACAGATGCCCACGCTGGAATATGAGGCCACCAGTAGTTGATGTATTTCGCAACAGCGGTGAGTTCTGTCATTGCCACTAAAATATAGAGAATCCAGTAGTTCCAACCTGTTAAGAAACCTGGAAATTTCCCCCAATATTTATATGCAAAATGGCTAAATGAACCCGCTACAGGTTCATGGACGATCATTTCACCCAACTGACGCATAATTAGAAAGGCGATCAAACCGCCAATGGCGTAGCCAAGAATAATGGATGGTCCAGCAGATTGAATCACATGCGCTGAGCCCAAGAATAAGCCTGTACCAATTGCACCACCCATGGCAATCAATTGAATATGACGATTCTTTAAGCCACGCTTGAGTTCGGAGGAATTGGTAGTCAAGTTACTCTTCCCGAGAATGGTTTAATTTTGGTAATTGTAATGTATAGAGAATGAATAGCCTAGTAGCTCAAAATTTATGAAAAATATTTATAGGTTTAATAACCTATTTTTCGTTTTAAATGCTGAATTAAAAATTTATGAATCAATAGATTAATTTTATTTTAATTGAAATTCTGATACTTGGCTTTATATGGAAAAGGTATCGAATGTTGTTTTTTTATACTTAAGTCATGTGATTGTTAAAACTTCAATTAAACATTGTATGATGCAAAAGCGCAGAAAAGAATGCTCTGCCAAAACACAATGATAAAGATTAAGGATTCAATAAAAATGAGTTTTGCTCCCCAAATTAAAATTGCAGCGACTTATATGCGTGGTGGTACAAGTAAAGGTGTATTTTTCAAGCTAGATGATTTGCCCCTTGCAGCACAACAAGCTGGAAAAGTTCGCGACCAACTTTTATTACGTGTGATTGGCAGTCCAGATCCTTATGGCAAACAAATTGATGGGATGGGTGGAGCGACTTCAAGTACCAGTAAAACCGTGATTTTGGCAAAAAGTTCACAGCCTGAGCATGATGTAGACTATCTATTTGGACAAGTGTCGATTGATAAAGCATTTGTCGACTGGAGTGGTAACTGCGGAAATTTAACTGCAGCGGTTGGTGCGTTTGCCATTTCAAATGGTTTGGTTGAGGCATCACGTATTCCTGAAAATGGTTTGTGTACGGTTCGTATTTGGCAAGCCAATATTCAAAAAACCATTATTGCGCATGTACCTATTACTGATGGTGCAGTACAAGAAACCGGTGATTTTGAACTAGATGGTGTGACCTTTCCAGCAGCCGAAGTTCAAATTGAATTTTTAGACCCCGCAGATGATGGTGAAGATGGCGGTGCTATGTTCCCTACAGGGAATTTGGTCGATACCTTAACCGTACCCGATGAAGGCAGTTTCGCTGCAACATTTATTAATGCAGGCATTCCAACGATTTTTTTAAATGCAGAAGATATTGGCTATGTCGGCACTGAACTGCAAGATGCGATCAATGGTGATGCCAAGGCATTGGCCCGTTTTGAAAAAATCCGTGCTTATGGTGCGCAGCAAATGGGTTTGATTTCAGATATTGCTGAAGCAGAACAGCGTCAACATACCCCAAAGATTGCATTTGTTTCAAAACCGAAAGCCTATACATCTTCGAGTTCTAAACAAATTTCAGAACAAGATACGGACTTATTGGTTCGTGCCTTGTCGATGGGGAAACTGCATCATGCCATGATGGGCACAGCGGCAGTTGCCATTGGTACAGCTGCGGCGATACCGGGAACGCTTGTGAACTTAGCCGCGGGTGGTGGGGAGCGAGAAGCTGTGCGTTTCGGACATCCGTCTGGGACGCTACGTGTAGGTGCGCAAGCAATTTATGAAAATGGTCAGTGGGTCGTTAAAAAAGCCGTGATGAGCCGAAGTGCGCGTGTCTTAATGGAAGGCTGGGTGCGTATTCCTGCGGATAGTTTGGATTAAGCATTTAACATCTCATTTGAAATCAGCCTCTGCTTTGCAGGGGCTTTTTTTTGCCTTTATCTTTTATATGAATAAGCAAATCATGAATTGGTATATCTTTTTATATAATATGAACTGCATTTAATATTAGAAAGTTTCTGTGATTTATGTCAGATTAATTTTGTTAGCATTTTGCGTAGCTTTACCCTGAAAAAAAGTAGCGAAACCATGCTTAAAAAAGACTTATTGACATCCTCACCCCCTTAAAAGAGGGTGATTCCTACAGCTAGACGCTTATGCCCAAGCGCAAGAATGTTTAGAGCTGAGTTTATATCTCGATCATGAGCTGTACCACAGCTCATGCACTCCCATTCTCTTATTCCAAGATCTGTCCTACCTTTTGGACTACTTGAGGTGATCTCACCGCAGCACGAACAGATTTGGGTGGTATAGGCTTCTTGGACTTCTTCAAACAATACGCCTGCGTTCTCGCATTTATACTTGAGCATTGTTTTTAGTGCAGAAAATCCTGTATCCAAAACAGATTTTGCCATTTTGGTTTTTACTAATTTTTTAGCACTCAAGTCACCTACAATAATCAATGCATTTTCATTCACAAGCTTGGTGCTTGCTTTATGCAAGTGATCTTTTCGACTATTTGCAATCTTGGCGTGTAATGCACGAACACGCTTCTTATTCTTGGCTCTCTGAGCAATACCTAATTTCTGCTCATATTTTCGATAGAATTTTGGATTTGAAATTACAGTGCCATCAGAACAGGTGGCAATATCTTTTAAGCCTAGATCAATACCAATCGCTTTGGTTGCTGTCGATTTATCTTGCTTAGGCGATTCAACAACAAGACATACATACCAACGCCCACGGCTATCCTCTACAAATGAACCTGTTTTTAACGTGTATTTGCTTAAACCGTAGCTATCCCAAAGCTTAAATTGGTGTTTTCCATACTGGACATATCCATTGGCATATTTGATAGCCACCTTTTTAAAGGGAACCCATCCCAAAGAGCGCCTTGCTGATTTTTTATTGCTGACACGCCATTTCAGCTTTGCCTTTTTAAATTGCTTTCTTCGGGTGACTAATTCTTCAGTTACAGCCTGAATGGTTTGACTATGTAAATTACATTCTTTGGATGTGCCTTTCGTATATTTGGCAATATCAAAAGCAGAGAGAAATTCACCTTTCCGCTTCAAATGCCTAAACCCTAAATCATTGACATAATTCCAGACGAAGTTCACTTCTGATGCTAGTTGGTCTAACACCTTGCAATGTTTGTCTTTTATACGTAATTTAAGGGTTTTCATGTACTTATATTAACAATCAAAACTCAAGGAAAATAGTCCTTAGTTAAATCAAACGACACTTCATGTCGTGTCGCTTATATCTCTGACCTGAAGGACAGAGTTTTACGCTCCATTTGATAAAATCGGACCTACCTACTGAACAATTGGCTGTATTAGAAGCGTTGCCAATGCCTGCTGCGTTATTTTCTGCCACAGCTGAGCTGATATGCGCCAATCAAATATTTAAACATCGATTTCAGTCAGACTTACAAGAGATCGTATTAAATCACGTGTCTGAGATGCAGCAAAAGACCAAAGCCACAAGTTCTGAGTTTGATTTACGCTGTTTTGAGAACGATAGCATTGAACCCTTTATGTATAGTGAAAACGAACGGCATTATTGGTTCACGCTCAAACCAAAGTTTAAACAAAGTGGCGATTTGGAACATGTGTTGTTGTGCTGTGCGGATATTACAAATTTAAAGCAATTCGAATTATCGCTGTTGAAACATAACCAACAACTCGAACAACAAGTTTATTTTGATTATCTGACAGGGATAAAAAATCGACGTGGATTTGATTTAGACCTTTCTCAGTGGCAAAAAAGCTTCGCGGTTGAACAAGCCAATGAAATTTGTTTGATTATGCTCGACTTAGACAATTTTAAGCAAATCAATGATATCTACGGTCATGCGTTTGGCGATGAAGTTTTAAGAAAAAGTGCGCAGCTTTTAAGGATGCAAATTAGTCAACATGCAGATGCACAAATATATCGCATGGGTGGGGAAGAGTTTGCAATGATTATGCCACGCACGGCTATATCGACTGCATGTTCGATTGCACAACAATGTTGTGAGCAAATCTATGCTTCTTCGATGAATTATGCGGATAAGGCTTTACAACTGAGTATCTCATGCGGAGTGGCCTTGTGGGATGGTACAGAGTCATTTTTTGAAACATTGGCACGTGCCGATCGGGCTTTGTATCAAGCCAAGAAAGGCTCGAAAAATTGTACCTGTTTTAATGATGGACAAAATGTGGCGCTATTTGAGGAAACGACATTTAAAAAACCATCAGACTGTGGGAAAAACACATAGATTTAGGCCGTAACATAGAGAAAGATTTGAGAAAGCAGTATGATGCAACAGGTCAAAATTGACAGAAAACATTGGCAGTCGATTTGCTAATGAACGAAGCAGTTAAATATTTAAAGTATTTGAGGTGAATGTGTCTTCTTTAACAGACGTTTCCACACATGCCCTGACAGAAGCGCAGCAGCGTATTCAGCAGGATTTACTGACAGCGCTTGATGCATTTTCAATTCCAGAACCCTTAAAAGGGGCGGTGTATCATGCTGTGATGTTGGGTGGAAAACGTGTTCGACCGGCACTTTGTTATGCAACAGCAGCATTAAAACCCAATACAAATTTTGCAGCCGTACGCCGTGCTGCAGTGGCGATCGAATTTATTCATTGCTATTCATTGGCACACGATGATTTGCCGTGTATGGACAACGATTTACTCCGTCGTGGTCAACCAACCTGTCATGTGGCTTTTGGTGAAGATACGGCTTTACTTGCTGGCGATATTTTACAATCGATGGCTTTTGAAGTTTTAGGCAGCCGTCTCTTTGATCAAGGCCCAGCCGTTGAAGCGCCGATCATCTTAAAGCAAATGCAAATTTTAGCGACTGCAACTTCCAAAATGGTCAATGGCCAAGTTCTAGACTTACAAGCGGAAGGCAAGCATGTCAGTCAGGATGAACTGGAAAATATTCATCGAAATAAAACTGGTGCTTTAATTTCTGCTGCAATCATGATGGCTGCAGTGACAATATTTAATGGCACAGATCAAGCCATTCCTAAACTCCGTGAATTTGGTCTCGCGATTGGTTTAGCGTTCCAAGTTCAAGATGATATTTTAGATATTATTGCTGACACTGAAGCATTGGGTAAAACAGCGGGTAAAGATCAACAAGTGGATAAATCCACATATCCTGCGTTAATGGGTCTCGAGCAAGCCCAAGCTTATGCAGAAGAATTACATGCACAAGCACTTCAAGCTTTGGATTATTTTGCAGAAGATGCGGCAGAATTACACAAGATCACGCAGTTTTTATTAAAACGTCAAAGTTAATATGACGTAGTAAAGACATTAGCCCACACATTTAACATGTTGTGGGCTTTTTTATATTTTGTATATTTGGAACAGAAGTAAATAAACCATCTACGGAATATCTAAATGGATGACATGATAAAAAAAGGACGCTAGGCGTCCTTTTTTGCAGATATTAAAACTTAGAAATTAAATTTAAGTGCTATTGGTCTTAAATACTTTCTTTATAGATACGATCTGCTTCTTCAAATTTTTCAGTGACTTCGGCAGATGGTGCTTTGCCCATTAAGCTCACAATGATGATTGCAAGTAGTGAGCAGATGAAGCCCGGAATAATTTCATAAACGCCTGTGTCGCCCCAGAGGTTTTTCCATAGAATAACCATAACAGCACCAACCACCATACCTGCTAAAGCACCATTGAGTGTCATGCGTTTCCAAAACAATGACATGATAATCAGTGGGCCAAATGCAGCACCAAAGCCTGCCCATGCATATGCGACGAGACCAAGGACTTTAGAGTCAGGATTACCCGCCATATAGATCGCTAGCAACGCAATCATTAACACCATGATACGGCCGACCCAAACCAATTCTTTTTGTGAAGCATTTTTACGTAAGAATGATTTATAAAAGTCTTCAGTTAAGGTACTTGAACATACTAAAAGCTGACAGCTTAGGGTACTCATGATCGCAGCTAATATCGCGGCCAGTACGATACCTGCAACCCATGGGTTAAATAGAATTTTAGTCAATTCCATAAAGACCGTTTCAGGGTTTGCTGTAACGACACCTGCCAGTTCTGGATGCTGTTGGAAATAAGCAATACCGAAGAAGCCTGCTGCAACTGCGCCACCGAGGCAGAGCGTCATCCATGTCATACCAATACGACGTGCATTGGGAATCGATTTAACAGAATCTGCTGCCATGAAGCGGACTAAGATATGCGGTTGACCAAAATAGCCTAAGCCCCATGCTAATAAAGACATGATTGCGACAAAACTTAAGTCAGCAAATACATTCATCGCTTGAGGGCGTGCCGCTTCTAGTGCCAGAGTGAACTGGCTTAAATCAGAGAATGACAACATGACCACGATAGGGGTAAGTAGCAAGGCAAAAATCATAAAGCCCGCTTGAATGGTATCGGTCCAACTGACAGCAAGGAAGCCACCAATAAACACATAGCTCACCGTTGCAATGGCACTGATCCAAAGCGCAGTGCTATACGACATACCAAACATACTTTCAAATAATCGAGCGCCTGCAACCATGCCTGAAGCACAGTAAATTGCGAAGAAAATCAAAATAATCACAGCAGACACGATACGTAAGATTTTCTTTTGATCGTTAAAACGATTTGAGAAATAGTCAGGTAGGGTCAAGGCATTATTTTGAACTTCGGTATGTACCCGGAGACGACCTGCAACAAGTAGCCAGTTGAGCCAAGCACCGATGATCAGACCAATTGCAATCCACATTTCAGATAAACCTGAAAGGTAAATCGCCCCCGGAAGACCCATGAGCAACCAACCACTCATATCCGATGCACCTGCAGAAAGGGCAGTGACAAAGCTCCCTAATCGGCGGCCACCTAAAATGTAGTCAGAAAAGTTACTGGTCGCACGGTATGCAAGTAAACCGATCACGACCATGGCGACAATATAAAAGAGAAAGGTAATTAGGGTGGGATTCAGGGAGCTCATACGGTATCCGCTTTGGCGTTGGACAATTGCGTTTAATCAGGGGACTCAATGGGATTTGCCTAAGCCAAGTAGGTGAAATCGAACGATAAGTCCTAAAACGTCAAAAAAATAACGTGAAATTTAAACATAAATTCACAAACTTTGCCTTCTTTTTTGTTTTGGGCATAAAAATGGGTCGTATATCACGACCCATTTTAATTAATGCGAAGATTTAGTTATTACGTCCCATCACACCACGAATCGTATTCAGTACATCCGCAGGTAAAACCACAGTTTTGGCATTATTAGATTTAGCCATATCTTGCATGGCTTTAACGTATTGTTCACCCAGTAAGTAAGCAACTGGAATTTCTTTATCGCCGACGGCTGAACTCACCATTTCAATTGCACGTTGAGAAGACTCTGCCAGTACCACTTGAGCTTCTGCATCACGACGAGAGGCTTCTAAACGACCATCAGCTTCCAAAATAGCCGCTTGTTTTTCACCGTCTGCCTTGGTGACTGTTGCACGACGTTGACGTTCAGCGGCCGCTTGCTCTTCCATTGCCGCTTGCATGGTATGAGAAGGTTTAATATCTTGAATTTCTACAGTTTTAAGCGTAATACCCCAGTCAGAGATATCGTCAGAAATTGCGGCTTTAAGTTTAGCCTTAATATGATCACGCGATGAAAGTGCATCATCGAGGTCCATTTCTCCGACAATTGAACGTAAAGAGGTTTGAACTAAGTTTTGAATTGCCCATGTGTAGTTTTCAATACCGTAAACTGCTTTTTCAGGTGTGGTTAAATTGATATAAGCCACAGCATTCATCAGTAGTACCGCGTTGTCACGTGTGATCACTTCCTGAGAGGGAATATCTAACACGATATCTTTGGTTGTGACTTTATAAGCTACTTCATCGACATACGGAATCACAAAGTTCAGCCCCGGATTGAGCGTGGTATGGTATTTACCTAAACGCTGAACAATCCATTTATAACCTTGGGGAACAATACGGACACCTTTAAAAATGGTGACGGCTACAAAAACTAAGAGCGCTAAAAAAACAATAGAAACACCAGACATGTCATTTCTCACTTATTTATGGATTGTCAGTGGGGTGGTTGCTGCTGTGCAGTTGGACGACTAAATCATTGCCTAAAATATCGGTCACGCGAACACGATCACCGACTTGAAGTGCATCTTGGGTACGGCAATGCCATTCGTCTGAACCTAAAACAGGCATCGGGAAGCGAACTTTAACGCTGCCATGATTGAGCTGGGTTTGAATCACCATACCCACTTGGCCAATTGTCGCTTCACGCGACAGACCTGCTTTGGTTTTATCGATGGATAAAGGCTTAATAAATTTGAACCACAAAAATGTGCAGAGCACGGCAAAAATAATCCAAACCACAATTTGGACATTAAAGTCCATGGATGGAAAGATCCAATATAAGATCCCAACCAAAATTGCGGAAACGCCAAACCATAGAGCAGCAAAAGACGGCAAAATCAGTTCAAAAAGCATCAAAGCGACGCCCAATACAAACCAGTGCCAAGGTTCTAAAATAAATTCCATACATCTACTCTTATATAAGGGTGAATTGATATAGATGAACCAGCATCTATATCAATGTAGCAGATGTATAACTCAATGAATATAAAAAAAATCGTTGAATTATATTTTCGCTTTTGGTGCTGGTTTAAAGGCCGCAGGGGACTGTTTAAAGTTATCGATCGCCTTAATAATGCTATTCACTTTGAGCTGTGCGGCTTTTTCACCTTCTAAAATCGTCGCATTGCTCGACTTCAAATCGAGTGTGCCGATATGTCCCACTTTAGGTTGAATCACGAAATTAGCATTTTTCAGTTCTTCATTAATACTTTGTTGTCCCATGATGTTAATGGTTTGATCGAGTAAACCAAACATGCTTACGGCTTTGCTACCGTCAGGACGCGCAGAAATATCAACAGCAATCACGATATCTGCACCCATATCACGTGCCGTTTTCACTGGAATCGGGCTGACTAAACCCCCATCGACATATTTAACCCCTGCAATAGTCGCAGGTACAAATACATTTGGAATGCTGCACGATGCACGCACTGCTTGGCCAGCATTGCCGCGGTTAAATTCAGTTTTGCTGCCATTATCTAAACGGGTGGCTACAGCAGCAAAGCGTTTTGGAAACTGTTCAATTGGTTTATTGCCGACGTTTTTATTAACAAAGTCTTGCAGTTTTTGCCCTTGAATAATGCCTTGGCTATTTAAGGTTAAGTCACGAATATCGGATTCTTTAAAGTTTAAGGCCAATTGCTGCATTTGATAAGGCGTTTTACCGCTGGCGTACAAGCTACCGACAAAACTACCCGCACTGGTCCCAGTCACAATTTTAGGTTTAATACCATGTGATTCGAGTACTTTAAGCACGCCAATATGAGCAAAACCTTTGGCACCGCCACCACCGAGCGCAATCGCGATCACCGGTTCACGTGCTTTGGCAGGTGTAGGTGTCGTGGTTGCAGGCGTTTTGGTTGCGGAATCACAGCCAGCGAGTGCCAATACGAAGAGGCTAGGAATCAGGTAATGCAAAAGTTTCATGGGTGAAATCTGATGGTTAAATATACAAAGTGCACATCACATCAAAAAAATAGCCATTTGACTAGGGCTTTTTCCAGTGCTTTTGTAACGGCAATGCCAACCATTCGGGATTTTTCGGGGAAAATTTGCCATCATAAATCTTCAAAATTTTTTTGAGATCAGTTTCAAAATCTCCACTGGGTTCAAAAACACCTAAGCAATGAATGGTTTTCTTTGCATAATCAAAGCTAAACATCACAATAGGTATCTGTGCTTCATAGGCAATATAGTAAAAACCACTACGGATTTTATCGGCTTTTTTTCGTGTTCCCTCAGGTGCCATTCCAATCCAAATTTGATCTGTCGCTTGGACAATCTCAGCAATTTCACGCGTCAGTCCATGTGGATTTTCACGCTGCACAGGAATCACGCCGACCCAATCCAAAAGTGGTTTTAAGGGAGTATCAAAAAGGGTGTTTTTACCAAAAATGGTTATTTTTATCCCGATCCCAAGCAAGGCAAGAAAACCATGCCATGCATCTATATTAGAAGTATGCGGAGAAATGATTGCCACAGCTTTGGCAAGGTTGGGAAATTCGCCGTCAAATTTCCATCCTTGTGCCAAAAAAAGTTTTTTAAAAATAGCGCGGCTCAGGGGGAAGCCGCGTGATGGAACTTGATCGGGCAAAACTGGAAATAATTGAGTCTTTTGATTCATTGCATATTCTTATATAAGTGAAATCCATTTTCGACGTGATGCACTTTAAAAATACGGCATCAGTATTGACCTTTATCTTAGGTCGATGATTTTTTTAGATCATTGGCAAAATAGCCGTATTTTGACTACTCTAAATGTAACTTCAGCGCATTCAATATTAAGGAACTTATGATCCAGCTTCGTCAGCTCTATCTTTTACTGTTTTCCTTATATTGGGCGCAAGGGTTACCTGTCGGTTTTATGACGCATGCTTTACCAGTGATTTTAAGAGCGCAAGGTGTGTCTTTGGCACATATTGGTGGCTTTGGATTACTCATGCTGCCATGGTCGATCAAAGTTTTTTGGGCTCCGTGGATTGATCGACATGGTTCAAGGTCCAAAGGGCACTATCGGAGTTGGATTATCCCAATGCAGTTGTTGTCCGTGGTGGTCTTGGTCTTTCTGTCCTTTTTGCCGATCCAAAGCTTGAATGAACCGATGTACCTGCTGCTGTTTTTTGTGGCTTTACTCAGTATGAATTTGGTCGGTGCGACTCAAGATGTCGCAACCGATGGCTTGGCTGTCAATATTTTAAAAACTGACCAACAGCACTGGGGCAATACCTTTCAGGTGATTGGTTCCAGACTCGGCTTTATTGTCGGTGGTGGTGCTGTGCTTTGGGCTTTAGATTGGTTGGATTGGCAAGCCACATTTCTGTTTTTAGCGGCATTGGTGTTCATCAATACCATTCCTATTTTTATGTATCGAGAACCTTTAAAGCCGCCACTCAACATAAAATCCTCTCAAGAGCATGATAACAACCATAAGCATACTTCAGGCTTGTTCTACGCCATTCGCCAGTATTTGAAGTATTTTACCCAAACTAAAACCCTCACACTGTGGCTGATGATCTTATTGAGTTTTAAGCTTGCAGATGGTCTAGCAGGACCCTTACTTAAGCCGCTGATGGTCGATTTAGGATTGAGTTTTAGTCAAATCGGTCTATATGTCACCATGCTAGGTGCAGTGGCTGCTTTAATTGGGGCAGGGCTTGCTGGTCTTAGCTTGAAGTATATTTCTCGGGCGCAAGCCTTGGTTTTCTATTCAGTATTGAAAATATTCAGCTTATTAGCCTATGCATGGCTGGCTTTGCAGTTCGAGGCTAAACGGCCAGTCCATGAATGTCTGATCTATGGCATTAATGCTGCCGAAGACATGATTTCAGCCATGCTGCTCGTGATCATGCTGACTTTGGTGATGCAATATAGTCGTAAAGCATTTGCAGCAACGGACTTTACATTTCAGGTTGCCATTATGGCGACGGTGAGTGGGGGGCTGTATAGCATCAGTGGCATAGTGGCCGATCAGTTGGGTTATAGCAATTATTTATTTTGGATCACAGGTTTGGCTGCATTGAGCTTAGTCCCGATTCTATTTTGGGGAAAAGCATCAAAAAATGACCAAAATCACTTCTAAATCATGATTTTGGTTGTTTTTTATCAGCTAAAGCACTAAAAGAGCAATGCAAATATTATTTTAATAATTTTGTAATATGTTTCGCGTGTGTAATATCTGTTACAAAATAATTTAAGGAAAATTTTTGATGAAAACTAAGTTAGCAGCGGCTATCGCATTGAGCCTTTTGGCTGGGTCAACCTTTGCAGCACCAACATTCTACGGTGAAATTGATGCGTCTGTTGATTATTTACCTGAAGATAATAAAACGGGTGTTTCAGACAAAGATGTCGTTGAAATCAGTTCAAACAGTTCTTTCTTGGGTTTAAAGGGCGATGAAAAACTGACTGACCGTTTAAGCGCAGTTTATGCAATTGAATGGGCATTTAACTCAGACGGCGAAGGCGATGACTGGTCTAAGCGTAACCGCTTCGTTGGTTTGAAAGATGCGAAACTTGGTACATTGAAAGTCGGTGCACACGATACACCATTAAAACAATTGTCTAGTCCGGTTGATACATTCAACAACTACGTGGGTAACCGTGCTGATGTTACAGGCATCATGACGGGTGAAAATCGTGTGGATAACGTTGTTGTCTATGAATCACCAGCTTTTAAAATTGCTGAAGGTGCAATTAAAGTTAATGCATTGCTTGCAACAGGTGAGTCTTCAGGAATCAAGAGCGACAAAGGTGTAGTAAAAACTGCAGGTCGTGGTCTTGGCGATGCTTGGTCGGCGTCTGTTGTCTATGACAGCCCCGTTGTTGTCGCAGGTTTAGCCTATGACAAAGCCATTCCATCGAACTTTGGTGGCGTAGGGATGCTAAATAGTGGTACATATACCGTGAATGATAAAGTTGTTTCAAATTCTGAAATAACTGGAACCAAAGTATTTGCTGCTGCAAATACAATTCGTGCGATTGGTCGCGTAAATCTTGAGGGCGGTTTGGCACTCAAAGCACTGTATCAAACATCAGAGGTTGAGGCTGCTAAAGGTAATGATGTTGCAGCAGCAAATATTGATGATGCACAAGGTTGGTTAGTCGGTGCAGAATACAATCTACCTTCTGCAAAAGCGTGGACAGTCAAAGCACAATATAGTCAAAATACTACGACCTATAAAGTGGGTGATGATTACGAAGCTCAGCAATTCATTGCAGGTGCAGATTATGCATTTAGCAAACAAGTGAAAGCTTATGGTTATGCAGGTTACTTAGCACTTGAACAAGGTTCGAATGAAAGCGAACAACCTGTTTTAGGTACAGGTCTAGAATTTAAATTCTAAGACCTTGATTTAAGTTGTTCAAAAGGCGATGTTTACATCGCCTTTTTTGATTTTTCTTGCTTGGTTTTGATCAGTTTTAAGTGATTTTTAAGTTTGAATTTTTAGATTAGGGCATCAAAGATCAATAATTGATGCCAATATGCTTCAGGTCATAGCTAAAATACAGCAAAAAATTCCAAGACTTAGTTTAAGTCAATTTAACCTCGTGCTTGCCTTATGGCTTGGGATGGTTTTGAACCTCGCGTTTTATCAGCAAATCCAGCAGCTCACACCTTATACGGGATTGAAGGCCGGACTATTTTTAGCTGCAACCGTACTGGTGGTGGTGGCACTTTATAATGTGCTGATGCAACTCCTGCAATGGCGATGGAATTCAAAACTTTTGGCGAGTGTTTTGCTTATCATTGGTGGCTTGAGTGCTTATTTCGTCAATAGTTTAGGCGTGACCATTACATCTGACCAAGTGCAGAACATGATGCAAACAGATGTAAAGGAAGTGCAGGATTTAATCTCGCCACAATTTTTTATCTGGGTCTTTGGACTGGTTATTTTGCCAGTGCTATTGATCTGGCTTTTACCACTGCATAAAGAAGCCCTAAGCACGGTCGTAGCCAAAAAGGGTCTACATATAGTGCTATCGCTCATCCTTTTGGGTGCTTTGCTGTTTGTTTATTTTGTTGATTATGCAGCG
Source organism: Acinetobacter sp. YH16042 (assembly GCF_013417245.1). Lineage (NCBI taxonomy): Bacteria > Pseudomonadati > Pseudomonadota > Gammaproteobacteria > Moraxellales > Moraxellaceae > Acinetobacter > Acinetobacter sp. YH16042. The sequence continues at coordinate 10,229 of NZ_VPEJ01000020.1, read as the reverse complement.
ATCTTTCGTGAGCATCGTGACTTAAAAGGCATGCTCTCACCACAAAACAGTATCGCTTCGACATTTTCCTATTATCACAAAAAAGCACCGAAACAGAATTTGCCATTGCTGATCTATGGTGAAGATGCACATATGGTTGAAAACGTAAGCGCCAATAGCTTACCAAAATTGATGGTTTTAGTGGTTGGTGAAACTGCGCGCGCGGAAAGTTTTTCACTCAATGGCTATGCTAAAAATACCAATCCTGAACTCAGTCAGCAAAATATTATCAATTTTAGCCAAGTCAGTTCATGTGGCACGGCAACCGCTGTGTCTGTTCCTTGTATGTTCTCGGGTATGCCGAGAACCGAATATGACGAACAGCTTGCAAGTCATCGCGAAGGTTTACTCGATATTGCACAGCGTGCAGGCTATAAGGTGACGTGGCTAGATAATAATTCAGGCTGTAAGGGCACATGTACACGTGTTGAAAAATATGAATTTCCTGAAGCACTGAAGAAAAAGTGGTGTGATGCCGATGGCGAATGTCATGATGAAATCTTAGTGGATGGTTTGAAGGCATATTTGGCTTCGATCCCCAAAGCAGATCCAACTCCCCGTTTAATTGTATTACACCAAATGGGCAGTCATGGCCCTGCTTATTTCAAACGAAGTACCGCAGCGTTTCAAAAATTTAAGCCAACCTGTAATAGCAATGCCATACAGGGATGTAGCTCTACAGAATTAATAAATAGTTATGACAACAGTATTATCTATACCGACCATGTGCTGAGTGAATTGATTAACACCTTAAAAGTAACTGACCACTATCAAACAGGACTGTGGTATTTGTCCGATCATGGCGAGTCGACAGGTGAGCATGGTTTGTATTTACACGGTTCTCCATACGCAATTGCACCGTCACAGCAAACCCATGTACCGATGTTGATGTGGTTTTCACCGGCGTGGCAAAAAAATAATTCAGCGCAATATACTTGTTTAATGGCACAAAAAAGCCAAAAATTAAGTCAGGATAATCTATTTCCATCGCTATTGAGTTTGCTCGATGTGCAGACTCAGGTGATTGATGAAAAAAACAATATGTTGCAACAATGTACTTCAGTACAGCGCAGGACTTAAGCCATGCACAAAATACTTATTATTGAAGATGATTTCATGATTGCCGAATCGACTAAAACCTTGTTGAACTATCAACAGTTTGAAGTCGAGTGGGTGAATAATGGCATCGATGGCTTAAAGCTCATAATGCAAGGGGGAATTGATATCGTCTTGCTGGATCTGGGTTTGCCGATGATGGATGGTATGCAAGTCCTGAAACAAATTCGTCAAATGCAGCCCAAATTGCCTGTATTAATCATCTCGGCACGTGATCAATTACAAAATCGTGTAGATGGTTTAAACCATGGGGCAGATGACTATCTGATTAAGCCTTATGAGTTTGATGAATTACTTGCACGGATTCATGCGCTCCTTCGACGCACAGGGCTGAGTTCAGTCGAAGCACCACAGAAAATTTTAAAACATGGTGAATTGATTTTAGATATTGAGCAGCATCTTGCACGCTATAAGGGTCAATATGTCGATTTATCTAACCGTGAATGGGCGATATTGATTCCACTGGTGACACATCCGAATAAGATTTTTTCTAAAGCCAATTTAGAAGATAAGCTTTATGATTTTGATAGTGATATCAGCAGTAATACCATTGAAGTGTATGTGCATCATCTCAGAACAAAATTAGACAAAGATTTTATTCGCACCATTCGTGGTTTAGGTTATCGACTCGGTTAAGGCAAAGGAATTATCGACCATGCAGCAGCCTTATTCTCTGAAAAACAGACTAATTATTTATGTTTCTGTTTTCAGTATGCTTTTAGGCTGTCTTTTGGTGTTATCAGCTTATCGAATTGCACTTGAAGAAATTAATGAAATTTTAGATGCACAAATGCAAAATTTGGCTGAACGTGTTGCAGAGCATGATCCGCAGCCCATTCGCAGTGAATTTGATCAACATAAGCATTATCACGAAGAAGATTTATTTGTTGATGTGTGGACCTATCAATCCAATGCACATCAAACCCATCAATTAAAATTATTGGTCGCGCCTCAGCCCAAAGCCGGTTTTTATACCCACAGTACCCAACAGGATGAGTGGCATACCTATATTTTGCCACTCACAGATCGGCAAATTCAGGTCAGTCAGCAAGAGTCGGTTCGGCAGCATCTTGCAGCAGAATTGGCCAGTAGTATGTTTATTCCCTATTTGGTTTTTATACCTTTTGCATTAATCGCTTTGGGATGGTTGATTCAACGCAGCTTAAACCCACTGGAAAAATTTAAAAAAGAACTGGCAAAACGGGATGCCTTTGAACTTTCTCCAATCTCTCAAATGCCGTATCCAGAGGAAATTGCACCAACCATTATTGAAATGAACCAGTTGTTTGAACGAATTTCATTGTCACAGCAGGAACAGCGCCAGTTTATTGCTGACGCAGCGCATGAGTTACGGACCCCGATTACCGCACTGAATTTGCAAATGCAGATTTTGCTACAAAAATTTCCACAAGATGACGCTCTACAAAATTTGAGTAAAGGTTTAATTCGTATTCAGCATTTGGTCAGTCAATTATTGAGTTTGGCAAAACAAGATGCCTCGGTCTTTGAACTTGAGCGCAAACAACATTTTGATCTTAAGCAAGTCGCAACCAATTGCGTGGAGCAACTGGTACATTTGGCTATGCAAAAAGATATTGACCTTGGCATGGAGCAACAACAAAGCATTGCCTTATATAGTCTTGAGCCAACGGTACATTCAATCATTTTTAATTTGATTGATAATGCCATTAAATATACCCCTGCACAGGGCATGATTAATGTCTCCGTCTTTGAACATGCGGGGCAGGCGGTTGTAAAGGTTGAAGATAGTGGGCCTGGCATCGACCCAGCTTTATATGAGCAAATTCGAAAACGCTTTTATCGAATTTATAATCATGAAGAAATTGGAAGTGGTTTAGGCTTGGCGATCGTGGATAAGGCCGCTGCGCATATTGGTGCGGAATTGGAGTTTTCTCAAAGTGAAACACTAGGTGGTCTGAAAGTGAGTTTACAGATCCCATTCAGTGAATCATGAGTGACTCAATCATTTTCGGATCAAGCTCAATTTAGATACTTAAAGATTAGATCCATGTAAATGCTTTGCTGTTTTGCTGCGTAGTTGATGTAGTGAGATGGCGAGAAAACAACACATACATGACACAATTAAATGCCCAAATGATCCATGCGGTCCAAAGGTTATGACTGAGAAAATGTGCACCCCGCATCATTTGCGCCCAGCCAAAAGCAAAGCCTAAAATCAGCCCAGCAGATAAAAAGAAATAGGCACGGGCAGGTCGATGTATACGATAAACAAAATATCCCGTAATTAAGGCAAAACCAGTCGCAGCATGGCCACCGGGGAAGCAGTGTCCTTGGCGTGCTGAAAAATCCCAAGAAAAGCCTTGGGCTGTGGCGACGGTCATATTCCAAGGGCAGGCATGTGCAGATTGTGATTTGAGTAAACCAATCATTGCAGTGCTGAGTAGAGCCACCACGATAAAATAGCCAAATTCAAACTTACGTGCTTTCAGATGTGGATATTTAAAACTGCATATCCATGCTGCGATATAGAGAACATACACACCTATGACGATATTCTTGATATAGCGATGGTTCAGCACCGCAAGTGCCCAATCATTACGATGAGAAAAACCACCATGTAGGTCGACCCAAGGCTGAATAAAAGCTTGGTCGAGCGAACCGCCGACGGGAAAAACATAAAGGAGGCCAACCAAACTGAGTGTGAGCAGCAGGGTTTGTCGCAATAAAAAGGTACGGTTCGAGAGCATAAGTCGTGTGATGTGCTGAAATTATTTTGTTTGAATGCTGCTATTTGAAACCACAAAACTTAAATCAGACTTAATCGGCTATTTGAACTGTATTGATATCGATAGTGAAGAAGGTGCATAAAGCAAAACGGGCATTGTGTTAAAGTTTTTGAAAACTCAGTAATAAAGATTTATGAGCATACGTGCAGTCCTTTTTGATTTAGATAATACCTTGACTCACCGAGATCACAGCGTTCAGGCCTATACGCAGTATTTAGCCGAGTCTTATCAGTCGACGCTGGTGGAGGTAGACCTTGTACAGATTAAACGTATTATTAACCGTATAGATAATGGGGGATATCCGAAAAAAGAACTCCTTACTCATCCGAGTATTGGGGCATCTGTCGCTTATGCTCTACAAACGGAGCTGGATTGGATACATCAACCCGATTTTGATGAGCTCACACAATTTTGGTTTCAGTACTTCGGTCAGTTTGCCGTGGCGATGCCTGGGGCATTGAGCTTGCTGCAGCAACTAAAACAACAGCAGTATAAATTGGCGGTGGTGTCGAATGGTGGACATGCCACACGACTGAACATTTTAAATGGACTAGGTTTTGCATCGTATTTTGATCAGATCATCAGCTCGGAAAGTGCCGGGATCAGTAAGCCCAAAGTTGAAATATTTCAGTACAGTTGTCGTGAGTTGGGCGTGACGGAAACCGAGTGTTTATTTATTGGTGATCATCCTGTCAATGATATTTATGGTGCGAGCCAAGCAGGGATGTCTGCCGTATTGCTTGAAGGCTTTCATACTTTAAGTGCTGAACAACAGCACAGCATTCCGAATAAAATTCAGCATTTGGATCAGGTCTTAGATTTTCTAAAATAAGGTGATTTAAACTCAAGCTTTAAGCGAAGTTCTGGGTAAAAAAAAGCGGCATAAATGCCGCTTTAGATTGTGTTGTTTAGAACATGTTTTCTTCAGAGTTTGCCGAAATACGGTGAATACTTAAGTCTGCACCTCGGAATTCTTCTTCTTGATCTAGGCGAATGCCCATCGTTACTTTGAGTAGACCATAAACGATGAATCCACCTGCCAATGCAATCAAGATTGCGAGTAGCGTACCGATACATTGAGAGATCATTGAAATACCGCCTAAACCGCCCAACCATTTTTGTCCAAATACACCCACTGCAATACCACCGAAAGCACCACAAACACCGTGTAGTGGCCATACGCCAAGTACATCATCGACTTTGAGTTTGTTTTGAGTGTATGTAAATAGTTTGACAAAGATCAGACCTGCGATAGCGCCGATAATCAACGCACCGACAGGATGAACCACATCTGAGCCTGCACAGATTGCAACCAAACCTGCTAAGGGACCATTGTGTAAGAAACCGGGGTCATTTTTACCCATAAAGTTTGCTGCAAGCGTGCCGCCCACCATTGCCATGAGAGAGTTAATTGCAACCAGTCCTGAAATGGCATCCAAACGTTGCGCACTCATCACGTTAAAGCCAAACCAGCCAACGATTAAAATCCAAGAGCCTAAGGCAAGGAATGGAATACTTGAAGGCGGGTGCGCGCTGATACGACCGTCTTTTTTATAGCGTCCATGACGTGCGCCAAGTAAAAGTACTGCAGCTAAAGCGATCCAACCGCCCATGGCATGTACCACGACCGAACCTGCAAAGTCATGAAAGGCTGCGCCAAATGTACGTTCTAACCAAGCTTGTAATCCAAAATTACCATTCCATGTCATGCCTTCAAAAAATGGATAGACCAAAGCGACCAATAATAATGTGGCAATCGCTTGAGTCCGCATTTTTGCACGTTCAGCAATACCACCTGAAATAATCGCTGGAATGGCTGCGGCAAAAGTCAGCAGGAAGAAACAACGCATTAAGTTGTAGCCATGATCGGCTGCTAAAGTGTCCCCAATATGAAAAAAGTGCTGACCATAAGAGATGTAATAACCCACAAAAAAGTATGCAATTGCGGAAATAGAAAAGTCAGTCAAAATTTTACTCAGCGCATTGACCTGATTTTTATGTCGTACTGTACCTAATTCTAAAAATGCAAAGCCAGCATGCATGGCAAGAACCAAGACTGCACCAAGAAGGAGAAAGAGGAGATCTATATTTTGCATAAGGTGTTCCAGTTTAGTGCGCTAGTTCACGAAAAGAACTTCAGTATATCGAGCGAAAAAAAATGGAAAAGAGATTGGCGCTAGGGAAATTTTGATTAAAAAAACTTAAAAATACATAAGACTCGATATAAAGCAAAGACTTGCATGGGTGTGATATTAACGCACTAAAGTGGTGCAATAGTGTTTTGCAATGAGAAAATTAAATGAATGATTATTAAGTGAAAAACTATGTTTTTTGAATCTGTTTAAAAAATGAAAAACAAATAGCGCCATTTCTGAGTTAATTCAGGGCAATTCATTATTTTGTATTTTTATCTGATTGATAGATGTTAGTGCGAGAATGAAACTGAAAATTGACGAATGATACATTTTGGGGAGCCTATCTGTGTATCTTGTGGTCTTCAAAACATGAAATCTGGCTGTCTAGCCTGAACTGAAATAATGCACAGATATTAATCGGTGAAATCTCTGCTGCTGCACTTTTAGATGGCGAAAAACATTCAAGGATGGGGCTGAGGTGATGGTCGTTGGATCTGACTGTATTTGATGACGTGTTTAATTGAAGCGGTACAGAATTTTAAAATTTAAGCCTTGAATGCTTAAGCTAAACGCTGTGTATTAATCGCTTCAGCCCAGTCACAGCATCCACATCGTGGGCAAACATCCTGCGCGCCGTGGATATACATAGTTTTACCGCAATGTGTGCAGGCATACAGCTGATGCATTTTGATATCTCGAACCGCTTTATAGGGTTTCGGAAATAGTGGCAGTCCATAACGTACTTGTTCAGGTGGATAAAACAAAATACTAAATTTTCCATCACTTTCTAATAGACCGACGCGGACTTGCCCTAAATGTTCAACATTTTGCTGACGCATTTCAGAGAAGAATTCATCATGTGACATTTTACCTTGTTTAATCTTTTCTAAAACCAATTCACCATCTTCAACAATGTAGAGGGCTTTGCCTTCAATTAAATCTTCAAAGGGTTGGTATTTCATCATGAGCCAAGTGATTACGCGGTATAAACCAATTACCACCGTCATCACAATGAGAGCTTGCAGGAGGGGGAGCTCCTCTTCAAACATTGGGTCGCCTGCAATAGAACCCAAAGCAAGGAGTATCGCAACTTCAAATATGGATAACTGTCGCACGCCGCGTTTGCCCGTTAGGCGTAAGAATACGATGATTAAAACGAACATAATGACGCTACGCAAAATCACTTCGGCAGCAAAAGTCCATGTAGTGTCATGGATGAATATTTGAGTGAAATCCATGTCTCATCCTTTTTTATCGTTATGTGTTTTAACTTAGCAAAGCGCTGGGTGATAAAGCAGCTCAATTGTGTTAATTTTTAAGCACTATTCGAAAAAGGATTTCATGCTAAAGGTATTGTATGCATGAGATATTTGATGAAAAAAAGTGCTTTAAAATAGCCATAAAAAAAGCACCGACGAATCGATGCTTTTGATGTAGTCTGGCAATTTTTAAAGATGTTCAGTTATTTAATATGTTCTGCAATATCCGTAAAGATTACACCTAAACCATGTGCGCCAACATCTGGATAGCCAAGACTACGGTCGCCTGCAGTTCCCGCACGTCCCATACGCGCTACGATCTCTTTGGTATTTTCAGCGCCTTGAACCGCCGCTTTTGCACCAAGTACAAAGTTTTCTTTAAAGGTTTTATCTGTATGGGCAGACCAAGAATCTGCGCATGGCACAAGTGCATCAATCAGGGTTTTATCACCCACCACTGCGCCGCGTCCAAATGAACGCTCACCTGTAGTTTGAATGCCTTTGACCGCTGCTTGCAGCATCTCGGCAAAATCAGCGACAGTTAAAACTGATTTGCCTTGAATTGATTTCGCTGCCGCACGGAATGCTGAACCCCAGATTGGGCCAGACGCGCCACCACAATGTTCCATAATGATCATTGAGCAGTTCAGCATGAATTTATCCATCTGCTGCGCTTGAATCAGACTTTGCCATTCACGTTTTAATTGCTTAAAGCCTTTCGCCACGCTCATACCGAAGTCGCCATCACCTGCATGCGCGTCTAGTTCACAGAATGGCACTTCATTTCTAATGATGCAGACAGACATCACATCGACTACATAGCGCATATTTTCAATGGTGAATTGTTCATTGCTAATCACCGCATGTTCAGGCTGTGTTTCAACTTGGGTATTTACCACAGCTTCGGTGGCAGAATCTTTGGTCGTGAAAGTTAAAGGCTGTGCTGCTGAACCATCCATTTTGAATGCAGGGGTATTGGCTGCTGCATTGAGGTAAGTTTTCAATTCATCATCGACAGCAAGTAATGACACAGATGCACCATTCATGTCGATACTGGTCATATAGTTGCCAACAAATGTACGGTAAATTTTAATGCCTTTATTGGCAAGGTGTTGGCAGACATCGTTATTAAACACATACAGTTCTTGTAATGGTGTCGTACCAAAACCATTGACCAAAACTGCAACTTCTTTCATGTCAGGGCGGTCAAGGAATAAATCATCTACGATGCGCTGTGCCATTTTTTTAGAGGGCAAGATTTTTTCACGGCGGATGCCGGGTTCACCGTGAATGCCGACGCCATATTCCATTTCGTCATCAGCCAATGTGAAGGTTGGCGTACCTTTAGCAGGAACGGTACATGAGCTATAAGCAAAACCAAGGCTAATGACGTTGTCTGCAGCTTTTTGAGCAATCGCTTTTACTTCGACAAGTTCTAAACCTTTTGATGCCGCTGCGCCTGCAATCTTATGTACAAATACTGTGCCTGCAACACCACGACGACCGACTGTATAGAGGCTGTCTTTGACCGCAATGTCATCTGCCACTTTGACATAGTCAACTTTGACGCCGTCTTCAGTTGCAAGGGCTGCACCATTCTGGAAATTCATCATATCGCCAGAATAGTTTTTGATGATCATCAGCACGCCTTTATCAGTCGCGACTTGCTGTAAGGCTTTATAGACCTGAATTTGCGAAGGAGATGCAAATACGTCACCACATACGGCAGCATCGAGCATACCTGTGCCGACAAAACCTGCATGGGCAGGTTCGTGACCGCTACCACCACCACTGATCAATGCCACGTTATTGTGTTTTTCTTTACGTGAAATGATTTTGTGTGACTCGTTAAATGCGAGTTCAGGATGCGCAAGAACGAAGCCTTTGCACATTTCAATTACGATGTTTTCTGCACCGTTCATGAGTTTTTTCATGGATGTACCAATCTGTATTTATAGGGGAGAGTTCTAAGTTTTAATTATTCAGGAATTTGAAGTTTTTTGCTGATTAAATAATGTAAAAACGGATGGTTTGGAAAGTATAGATTGAGCTTTTGAAACTTTACCTCTCCCTAACCCTTACTTTCATTTTGTCTTAAATCAATGCGTAAAGGTTATTATAAGGGTAATATCCATTAATAAATTCATAAAGTTTTTAATTCACAATGAAAGCTCCCTCTCACTCTGGGATGAGACGCATTGCTTAGCAAGGGGGAGGAGGAATGGGTAGGTGCTAGGACAGATTGATGAGTGGTTTTTTAGCGTTTTTTGAAATTTCCTATAAAGGAATCCCAATACATCTGATTTAGTGAGATTCTCATTCTTTAAGACATGTCTATTGTTTTACTAGGATAGATTATTTTTTAATTAAGTTTTTGTTGAAATGGATATCAGTCAAAAAATAATAACCAAATCTATCTGAATAATTTTCTGCATAGGTTAAACAAACTGATTGTGGTGGATTTTCCAAATATTCAAAATGGCTTCCAGTCATAGAAATTTGATCTGATTCAGGGAAACTAAGATTTTTACCATCTAACATTGTGAAATGGAAAATAATTTGTTGCCATGAGTTGCGATGACTTCCTCGCAGAATTGTTGAATGACCTGTATATGTGCCGCATTTTTTGACTTTATGTTTTGATTGCATGGCATCATTAATTTTTTGCGTACGAAAATGATCAATAATAAGTGATCCCATGTGTGCAAAGCATGACATAAAAATGATAATCCAGATTAGTGAATGTGTGTATTTCCATACAAAAACGGATCCTATTAAACACACAATAAGTTGTCATTAAAAAGTAAACATGTATTCTTTTCCGAATTGGTTTGATACTTTCTCCACCCATTGCTCTATTTTATCAGCTGTCATGACTTGAAAATCTCGCCAATAATATTTCATCTGCTTCC